>MVZJ01000064.1 GCA_002069095.1 Bacteroidetes bacterium ADurb.BinA174
TGACTCTGGCAGGCTGTCCGCATTGAACGCCGAAAAGAGACTAAGAGTTCGAAGAGGAAATTAATTTACTTTGACCAAAGGGAATCCTCCTTTCGTCAGGATACTTATGTGCCTAAAATATAAGAAAACGACCTCAAGGTGTTTGTTAAGCAGGGAGGATGATGGATTTATAGAGGAAAGATACAAAAAACGCCCCGATAAAAATCGGAGCGTCGGGTTGTTTGTTTCAAAATTCTTAAAACGTTTTTTTCTTGATGCGGGCAGCTTTTCCACGCAGTTTGCGAAGATAGTACAATTTTGTTCTGCGAACTTTACCTTCGCTATTCACTGTAATATTGTCGATAAACGGGGAATTCATCGGGAAAATACGTTCAACACCGATATTGTCCGACATTTTACGAACTGTAAATCGTTTGTTCTCGCCGTTACCCGATATACGGATTACAACGCCGCGATACTGCTGAATACGTTCTTTATTCCCTTCCACAATACGGTAAGCAACCGTTACAGTATCGCCACTTTTAAATTTGGGAAATTCTTTCTTTTTTGCAGCGAAAGTTTCTTCTGCTATTTTAATTAAGTCCATTGTATATAAGAGCTTTATGTTAATATTTAACTGTATGGAACGCAATATAACGATAACCCATCGACAGAGATTGCGCAAAGCGGTTGCAAAGGTAGTAATAATTATTTAAATCACAATACGATATTTATTTTTATTCACAAAAAATAGTTTTTCACGTTGTGAACTGATAAAAATAGTGTATTTTTGACGAAATAAACATCAAATAATCCATTTTTTAGGAATGAAAAAACTATCAATAATCTTTACTCTTGCTGCTATCCTGCTGATTTCTTGCAAGTCGCAACAGTACGGAATAAGCAATATGAGCGGCGCTGTTGTGGAAATGAACAATAATTTCGATGCAGACCCCGATAAAAAAATGCAGGCGCTGGTGCAAAAATACAAAGCCAAACTCGATAACGAGATGAACGAAGTTATCGGTACATCGACAAAATTCATGGATTACACCATCCCCGAAAGCCTGCTCACCAATTTCACATCCGATGTGATGAAAGCTTATGGTGATGAACACTTGCCCGACGGCACAGACTTAGCGGTAATGAACGTTCACGGACACCGCTCCAACATGCCGGAAGGAAAAGTCACGGTAGGAAATCTCTACGAAATTTATTCGTTCGATAACGCCATCACGTTTTTGAAATTAAAAGGTACAGACTTGAACAAAATTTTCGATTCATTCGCGCGAATGGGCGGATTTGGAATTTCTTCAAACGTGAAACTCGTTATAAAAAACCAAAAAGTGCAAAGCGTTACCGTTGACGGAAAACCCGTTGACACGAACAAAATATACAGCATCACTACACTCGATTATCTGGCCGACGGCAATAATGGCATGGACGCTTTCCGCAATGCATTGAAAGCAACACACACAGGTCTTACGCTTCGCGACATGATGATCGATTACGTGAAAGAGCAAACCCGCCAGGGAAAAGAAATTACATCCAAACTCGACGGTAGAATTACCATCGTTGAATAATTCACCCTTATATTATGAACAAGAAATATTTATCCGTTTTATTTTTTATTCTTTTCTCGTGCGGAACAGTTGTTTTCGGTCAAAAGAATATTGTTATTCTCCATACAAACGATACCCACAGCCGCATCGAACCCATTCCCGAAACCGACCGCATTGCCGGAGACAAAGGAGGCGTTGTGCGCAGAATGAAATATATCGATCAGGTGCGCAAGGAAAATAAAAACGTTTTACTCTTCGATGCCGGCGACTTTCTTCAGGGCACGCCCTATTTCAATCTCTTTAAAGGTGAAATAGAAACGGAAGCCATGAACCTGATGCGCTACGATGCGGTTACGCTTGGAAATCACGAATTCGATTACGGATTGGATATACTGGAAAAAGTAGTGCGTCGGGCAAAATTCCCCATTGTCAGCAGTAATTACGATTTTTCCGGAACACAACTGAACAATTTAATTAAACCGTACATTATACTAAAAAAAGACGGTGTAAAAATTGGCATTATCGGTATCAACGTTGAACCGCGCGGATTAATCGCTTCCGGTAATTATATGGGAATGAAATTTCTGCCTCCGGCGGAAACCGCCAATAAATTGGCGCTGAAACTGAAAACGATAGACAAATGCGATATGGTGATTTGCCTTTCGCATCTGGGTTATACATCCGATAAAAGATTTGTGAAACAAACAAGAAACATCGACATCATCATCGGTGGACACAGCCACACGAATATGAAAACTCCCGATATCCTGAAGAATATCGATAACAAAGACGTTCTCGTTTTTCAAACGGCAGGAAGAGGAATTTATGTCGGAAGAATTGACGTGAAACTCGAAAAAATAAGAAGATAAAAAAGTTGCGGGTTACGAGTTAGTGAGCCATGTATTAAAATGTATTGCGCAATGCTCAAGCCTGCCAAGCCTTAGTGTCGTTACTTTTGCATTAAAGTACTTAGTTGACACACAAAACAAATTTTCAACAATGCTCAAAAAAAGAAACCTTTTATTTTTTGGTTTTAGTTTATTTGCCGCTGTTCTCACGGCTCAATCCCCCACTACACTTTATAGTCAAGCCGACAAAACGAGCATGAACAGGTGGGTAGATTCGGTGTACAACAGCCTGAGCCTTGATGAAAAGATTGGACAGCTTTTTATGCCCATCGTGGAATCCAACAGCAGTTGGAGAGCACGGATCGCGGGTTATATAAACAACCAGAAAATAGGCGGCGTACTGTTTTCGAAAGGTACGCTGGGTATGCAGGCCGAAATGACCAATTACATCCAGAGTATTGCTAAAACACCGCTTTTTGTGGCGTTGGATGGCGAATGGGGATTATCGATGCGCCTAACCGATGCGCCCAAATTTCCCCGGAACCTGATCATTGGCGCTATCCACGATGAAGAGGCGCTTAAACAGTACGGAAAGGAAGTTGCAAGGCAATGCCGCGAAATGGGTATCCATATAAACTTTGCTCCGTCCATCGACGTGCACAGCAATCCTCAAAATCCGGTCATAGGTACCCGATCTTTCGGTAAAAATCCGAAAAACGTGGCCAAACAAGGTATTATTTTTGCGAAAGGAATGGAGGAAAACGGTGTGTTGGCGGTAGCCAAACACTTCCCGGGACACGGCGACACATTCGAAGATTCACACCGCACATTGCCCACCATCACCCACAACATGAGCAGGTTAGACTCAGTGGAATTGTATCCTTTCCGGCAATACATAAACGCCGGATTATCGGGTATGATGCTCGGACATTTAGATGTTCCGGCCCTAAATACAAACGGTTTGCCTGCTTCGTTATCATTCAACATAGGACAAAAATTGCTGAAAGACCAGTTGGGTTTCACCGGAATCACGTTTACCGACGGAATGGCAATGAAAAGCGTTTCCACACAACCCGAAATGAGCGTGAAAGCGCTACTGGCAGGAAACGACATCGTATTGGGCGTAGTAAATCAGGAACGCGAATTTGCACAGGTAAAACAAGCGGTGGGAAAAGGAATTATTTCGCAGCAAATGCTCGAAAACAAAGTAAGAAGAGTGCTAACGTACAAATATATCCTCAATGTTCACAACTTTAAACCGATAAATACCCGAACGTTAAGCCGCAACATACACACTCCGGAAAGTGAATGGACACAACGGAAAATATACGACAAAGCCATTACAATGGTGAAGAACACCGATTCCATTCTGCCCATTACGGCGCTCGATAAAAACCGCATTGCGTCTGTGTCCATTGGGGTTTCCTCACAAAACACCTTCCAGAAATGGTTGAAAAAATACGCCGCCATAACCACTTTTTACGCAACTTCAACCGAAAATTTATCGGCATTATCCGATAAATTAAAAGATTTCGAGTTTGTTATTATTTCCATACACTCCGCTCGGGCAAACGATTCGCAAGCCTTGCAACAATTGCTGAAAATCGCGCCCAAATCGGTTCTGGTACTGTTCGATTCGCCTTATACGCTGAATAATTTAAAAGCATCCGCCGACAACACGAAATCGTTGGTCGTGGCTTACGATAATACTGAATCGGCGCAAATGAGTGCGGCTCAGGCCATTTTCGGAGGAATAGGGTTTGCCGGAAAACTGCCCGTTGAAGCAGGTGGTTTCGAAGTAAACACCGGAATCGACACAAAAAAGATACGCCTCTCCTACTCGCTTCCCGAGGAAGTGGGAATTTCGTCCGATAGGCTTCGAGGTATTGAGAGGATTGCACTCGAAGGCATTCGCCAGCGGGCATATCCCGGATGTTACATCATGGTGGTAAAAAACGGAACAGTGATTTACGACCGGGGATTCGGCAACTTTGAGTACGCATCCGGTTCAAAAGTTACCGATGAAACCGTTTACGACTTGGCATCGATAACTAAAGCGGCGGCTACCGTTCTGGCCATTATGAAATTATATGATGAAAAGAAAATCAGGCTGCAAGATAACATCGGAAAATTTGTTCCCGAAACCAAAGGAACCAACAAATCAGGAATCACCATTCGCAATGCGCTGTTCCACGAAACCGGTTTCGTATCTTTTATACCCTATTACGCGACTGCGATTGACAATAACAGTTTTAGCGGATCGCTTTTCGGCAGAAGATCGGCGCTTTATCACGCCCGTTATGCAGGCGCATGGGGACGAACCGATTATAAATTCATCTCGTCGTTTATCTCAGATAAATCTTCCGATACTTTTAACATGCCCGTAGCTAAAGATCTGTATGCCAGCGATAAAATGCACGATGCCTTACTAAAAGATATTATCGCGACCGAACTTCGTTCCAAAACCTATCGATACAGTTGTCTGAATTTTATGCTGTTGAAAGAAGCTATCGAAAATATCACCCAAACCGATTTAGATAGTTATGTGAAAGAAAATTTTTATAAGAAACTGGGAACAACAACCATGACGTTTCGTCCGTTGGACTATATGTCGATCGACAATATTGCGCCAACTGAAAACGACCCTTTTTTTCGTAAGCAACAGCTTAGAGGATACGTACACGACGAAGGCGCAGCCCTGTTTGGTGGAATTTCGGGAAATGCCGGACTATTCTCCAATGCCAACGACCTGGCAAAGTTGTCTCAAATGTGGCTCAATGGCGGAGAATACGGCGGAGAACGGTTGTTGAGCGAAGAAACCGTAAACCTGTTCACCAAAACCAAAAGCGGAAACAGCCGCCGTGGACTGGGATTCGATAAACCCGACCCACGAAACAACACCGGCCCAACCAGTCCGCTTACCCCCGCTTCGGTTTACGGACATACCGGTTATACCGGAGCCAGCTTTTGGATTGATCCCGATAACAATATGATTTATATCTTTTTGTCGAATCGGGTTTTTCCGCAACGTACACCCAACCGGTTATCTACGTTGAAAATTAAGGAAAGGATTCAGGATGAATTGTATAAAGCGTTGAAATTCTAAGTTTCTAGAGAATACTTTAAAACATTTCGGTTGTCATTCTGAACGAAGTGAAGAATCTAACATGTAACTATGAATGTTTAAAAGAAAGTCATAAATAAAAAGATGAATAGCAGATCAAACAAAAATAACTTACAGCGCACCAAGTCTCCTTCAGGGGATTTAGGGGTCGATTTAGGGATAATCCTGTCGAGAATAAAACACGATAAACTTTTCGTGCTCACAGACCAGAACACGGCCAAACTTTGCCTTCCGCTGCTTGCCAATATACCTGCGATTAAAAATGCCGGACAAATCGTAATTCCGGCAAACGATACCAACAAAACCCTCGAAAACCTCGCACACATTTGGAAATTCCTCACCGAAAACGGCGCTACGCGCCACTCATTACTGATTAACCTCGGCGGCGGAATGATCACCGATATCGGCGGTTTTGCAGCGGCCACGTTCAAGCGTGGCATAAAGTACATCAATATTCCAACTACGTTGCTCGGAGCGGTAGATGCAGCCGTGGGCGGAAAAACCGGAATCAATTTCGAAGGATTTAAAAACGAGATCGGAGCCTTTTATCCGGCCGAACGTGTGTTCATTTCGTCTCATTTTTTCTCTACGCTCAATCGCGAAGACATTCTTTCCGGCTTTGCCGAGATGCTCAAGCACGCACTTATCCACTCCGAAACAGAGTGGGAAAAACTGCTCTTTTTCGATGCCGGAAATGTGGACTACGACTGGCTCACCGAAGCTGTTTTCCGTTCGGTTAGCATAAAAGAACACATCGTGGAAAAAGACCCCTACGAACACGATATCCGCAAAGCACTGAATTTGGGACACACCATCGGGCACGCTTTCGAAAGCTTCGCGTTGGAAACCGAAAAAACCGTTCTACACGGTTATACCGTGGCGTGGGGATTGATTTCGGAACTCTATTTGTCGCATCGGGTGTGCGGGTTTCCGAAGGAAAAACTGCAAAAAACCGTTCGGTTCATCTACCAGAATTACAGTGCGTTGCCCATCGATTGCGACGATTACGAACACCTGTACGAGATTATGAAACACGACAAAAAGAACCAAAGCGCCACCATCAACTTCACATTGCTTGCCGATATCGGCGACATAAAAATCAATCAAACAGTTGATAAGGATTTGGTTTTCCAATCATTGGATTTTTATAGAGATAGTGTGGGTTTGTAAGGTAGATATTAGAAAGACACAAAGCATTGTGCCTTGAACTTTCACAACGTTTTATTAATCTGCTCAATATAATCCAACAACTCTTCCCTACCCGATTTTTTTTCGGAGGAAGTAACAAAAACGGGCGGAAGTTCCTCCCAAGTTTCAAATAGCTTTTCTTTATACGCTTCCACATTTTGCTGCAATTTCACGGGGCCTTGCTTGTCGCCTTTTGTGAAAACGATACTAAACGGAACACCGTTTTCGCCTAACCATTCCATAAATTCAAGGTCAATTTTTTGCGGCTCGTGGCGGCTGTCCACCAGCACAAAAAGCGATGTCAGCGCTCCGCGCTCCAATACGTAATCTTCGATTATTTTCTGCAACCGTTCCCGATTTTCCTTCCCGCGTCGGGCATAGCCGTATCCGGGTAAATCCACCAGATACCACTCGTTATTAATCAGAAAATGATTGATAAGCATCGTTTTTCCAGGTGTGGACGACGTCATAGCCAATCCTTTCCGGTTGGTAAGCATATTGATAAGCGACGATTTTCCCACATTGGAACGTCCGATAAACGCATATTCCGGTTTCCCGTCCTGCGGACATTTCCGGTAATCGGTGTTGCTGATGATAAATTCGGCTGTTTTGATAAGCATTTTTTGACGAGTTACGAGTTGCGAGTTACGAGTTGCGAGTTATTGAAAGACAACAACCACAGTCCGATTCCGGTGAGTGCGCCATTGATAAGCAGAAGTTCGTATCCCACCTGATAATCGAAAACCTGTTTCATCATAATTTCGAAAATAAAACAAATAACCGGTGCGGCAATGGCAACATAAGGCACCCATTTATCGATGGGTTTTACTTTCGTGTATAAACCACAGAAATACAATCCGAGCAACGGCCCGTAAGTGTATGACGCGAGTTTGTAAATTGCAGTGATAATGCTGTCGGAACCGATGGCCTCGATAAGCAAGATAATAAGAACGAATATCGCGCTCATAACCAAATGCACCCGGCGGCGGATTACCACGTTTCTGCGCTCAACTTCGGAATTATCGGTCTTTTTCATATCCAGAATATCCACGCAAAACGAAGTGGTAAGCGCCGTTAACGCCGAGTCGGCACTCGAAAAGGCTGCTGCCACGATTCCCACAATAAAAATTCCCAACACAATTTGTCCTAAATGGTTGCTGGCAATCATCGGCAAAATATTATCAGACACTTCGGGAAGCGCAATTCCGTTTTGCTGCGCAAAAATAAGAAGCAACACACCCAAAGACAGGAACAAAAAGTTTATAGGTGCAAAGGCAAAACCATAAGATACCACGTTTTTTTGTGCATCTTTCAGATTTTTTATCGTCAGGTTCTTCTGCATCTGGTCTTGGTCTAATCCTGTCATCACAATCGTGATAAACATTCCGCTAAAAAACTGCTTGAAAAAGTTCTGCGTACTCGCCCAATCATCGAACACGAAAATACGTGAATGCGGACTATCGGCAATCGCCCTAAAAGTATCGCCCCAACTAAAATCGAGGCGCATCATTACTTGCCAAATAATCAGCACTAAAGCAGTCAGGAAAAGCAATGTCTGCACCCAATCCGTCCAAATTATGGTCTTGATGCCGCTTTTGTGACTATACAGCCAAATGACAAGAATTATCCCCACAACCGTTACCACAAACGGAACGCCCCAGGCATCAAAAACAAGCGACTGCAAAATGAATGCCACCAGATAAAGACGAGCAGCGGCTCCCACAATTTTGGAAAGCAGGAAGAACCATGCTCCGGTTTTGTACGATTTTTTCCCGTATCGCTGGTCGAGATAGCCATAAATGGTTGTCAAGTTTAGTTTGTAATAAAGCGGAAGGAGCACGTAAGCAATGACCAGGTACCCGAAAAAGAAGCCGAGAACCATTTGCATGTAGGTCATATTGAGGTTTCGCACCATTCCCGGAACGGAAACAAACGTAACGCCCGAAATGGACGTTCCAATCATTGCGAAGGCAACAATGTACCATTTCGACGATTTATTGGCACGGAAAAACGCGTCGTTATCCGAACCTTTCCGGCTGGTGAGGTACGAAATGAACATCAGCAACAGGAAGTAAGCGGCAATGACAATAAGAATAAAACTGCTTTGCATATTATTGGCTTTGGGCTTAGGGCTTAGAGCGTTGTGCAGGAGCCTGAGAGCCGGTTATAAATTGAGAAAATAATCGGTTAGTTGTGAAAATGTATCGAATTTGAGGGCGTAATTATCGGTTTTTCCGAAGCCGTAAGTCATAAACACAAACGGTACGCCGGCATCGGCAGCGGCTTTACTGTCGGAATCGGTATCGCCGATATAAACTGTTTCTTGGAGGTTGTTCCGCTCCTTCAGCAATTTCATGTTGAACGATTTGGGCTTTAGATTTTGCCCATGCTCCATGTGATCGGTAAACAGGTGCGTGGTTCCGGTATGTTTCATAAAATTTACCAAACCGCCTTCCTCACAATTGCTGAGCAGAAAAAGCGGATATTTTTCCGATAGTTTTTCCAATCCTTCGTAAACGCCTTGGTAAATTTTCGGCTTCATTATCGGAAGCAATAACTGATATTGATGGACAACCTCATCAAATAGCTCATCCTGAGCCGCTTTTGAACTTTGAGGAAGAATGAAGTTAAGCATTACACGGGCTTCTTTTCCCATTAATCCGAGCAAATCTTCACGCGTAACGCGCGAGTCGTAACCAATTCTTTCCAATCCTTTGTTCCAGACAATTACATAAGAGTCCACATTATCCCAAAGGGTTCCGTCCATGTCGAAAATTAAACTGTCGGGCTTAGTCATTTCATTTCTTATAAGCTGCAAAATTACTCAACAAAGCCCGAAAGGGCAAATAATTGATTGGTAAAATAAAGGATAAACCGTTTTTTACCTTATTTTTGTACAAAACTACAAGATATGGAAAAAACCAAAGTTTGCGTCATTATTAACCCGGTATCTGGGACGGAATCTAAGAAAAACGTCCCCGAAGAAGTAGCAGCAGCATTCGACCAAACTAAATTCGATATCATCATCCGCATTACCGGTTATCCCGGGCATGCCACCGAAATTGCACGTAATGCCGTGAATGGTAAATTTGCCTACATCATTGCCGTGGGCGGCGACGGTACCATCAACGAGGTTGCCAAAGAGTTGGTGAATACCGACACCGTGCTCGGAATCATACCTTCTGGTTCGGGCAATGGTTTGGCGCGCGACCTAAACATCCCACTCGATGTCAAAAAAGCCCTCCATATAATTCTGGACGGAAACATTCGTTCTATAGACTACGGATCTGCCAACGAACACATCTTTTTTTGCACTTGCGGCGTGGGATTCGATGCCTTTGTGAGCAACCGGTTTGCCGACGAGAAGAAACGAGGGCCGCTGGGATACGTCAGAAATATTGTGGAGAGCGTAATCGATTTTAAATCGGAAGAATATGAGATTACGCACGACGAAGGCACCTTAAACGAACGTGCTTTTTTGGTAACCTGTGCCAATGCTTCGCAATACGGAAACGAAGTGTATATTGCACCGGACGCCGATATGGAAGACGGTAAAATGAACGTATCGATACTGAAACCGCTAAATGCCAATGAAATTCCACAAACTACGTTGCAACTCTTCACTAAAAATATCGATAAAAACAGCAAGATGATTTCGTTGCTCACCGCGCATCTCACCATCAAAAGAAAGAAGAAAGGCCTGTTGCACATCGACGGAGACCCTATTAAAACCGGTAAGGTGATAAACGTGAAAATGTATCACAAAGGATTAAAGGTTTTTGCCCCAAATCAGGTGGAAGAAAAACCGGCAAAAGAAAAGGAAAACATTTTCACGGCCATTACGCGGTGGTTGAACGTGTAAATTAATTAAGAATTTATTATATATTTCCTCTATAAATCCATTATCTTCCCTGCTTAATAAACTCCTTGAGGTCGTTTTCTTATATTTTAGGCAC
>MVZJ01000065.1 GCA_002069095.1 Bacteroidetes bacterium ADurb.BinA174
TTGTGCCCCCATCTCCCTTATGGAAGGTATTCGTTCATCTTCTGCGTACTCATCGTTGAGAATTTTCTCGCAAATTGAGTCCGATATTTGAAGATAAATGGGCTTATGTTCATCAAAATTCATCATAATCAATATCTTTTAGTTTTCATAATACGATATGAGCCTATCATAAATACTATCGGCATAACTACCTCCATAAATATCCTTAATATCATAAGAAATGTTACAAATGGATGATCTCCGCTATAAAATTCAAATAAACCACGTTGACCTGTGTTAATACTAATACTATTTGACATTCCATCAAAATAACCGTATGAATCAAGCAGACCTAACACTGCTGTTGAAATTATTAATATCAAAAGGGCTACAGCTATAAAACTAGCAGAAGTTTTAAGGAGTTTTCGCCTTACGAAAAGCATATTGCAAAAGAATACGGCTTGCAAAGTAAGGAATGCTTGCAAAACTGTATCGGCAGTTAACATGTTTTCAAAAAAGTGAACAATTGCATAGCCGCTTTGATACTTAGGAAACAGAGTAGTTAATAGAGCATCGCTTCCACCGAAAAAAATCAAAGCCATAAGTGGTGCAAAAATCATACAAACTAATTGCATTGCAACAAACTTCTCCAAAACCGAAGCAGGGAGCATTACTTCGGATAACCCTTTTTTAGGATGATTGTAGGAATAGTAATAAAAGAAAGGGGAAAAGATAAAAAATACTCCTGCTAAAAAAATCAAAACGTTGCCTCTAAAAGAAAGCAGAGAAGATACTCCAATTCCGTCTGGGGTTGTAAAGTACAGAAATAAAAAAAAGTAAAAGATGGATAGTGCAGATAACACAAGTGCGGTGTTAAGTATCGCTTTTGAGTTTTGTTGAAATGTTCTGCGAAAAAGCATCCCTACTCTATTGAATTGAAATATATTGTTGTTCATTGTGTTATGTTTTTTTAATGTTGATTTTTGATATATTTATTTGATTATTCCGATTTTTTTACGCTAAAAGTTGCTGTATTCGGCTTTTGTGTTGCATTGTAGCGTTAAACAGAGCTTCGATATTTACCTTGCTTTCGCCCATATCCTCATTCTCCATTACGCAGATATAACCACCCGGTGCAGGTTCAAAATAGAGAGCGTTAGCGGGAACAGATGAGTAAAGTCCGAAATAGAGTTTTTCGGAAATTTTCTCCAACGATGCGTTCATCAGTACTGCCTTGTTATCAAGAATTATTATCGGGTCGATAAGGTTTTCCAAATCGCGCACCTGATGAGTAGAAATAATAGTGCAAGTGTTATCCGACACATATTCCACAATAATTCTACGGAAAAGTGTTTTTGAAGGAATATCTAACCCGTTGCTCGGTTCGTCCATCAACAACAAATCGGCATTTGTGGCAATAGCAAATGCGATAGCTGCCTTTTTAGTCTGTCCGTGCGATAGTTTATTTAGTTTTTTATCGCCATTCACGTCAAATTCTTTTAAAATTATCTCAAATTTTTCGTAGTCAAACTTGGGATAAAATGGTGCATTTAGCTTGCTAAACTGCGTAATGGACATATCCAGTTGTATGTATTCCAAATCTTCGGGCAAGTAGTATAGACTGCTCAAAAACGAGGGCGTTCTGTTAAACGGATTTTCGCCTTGCACCGTGCAACTTCCGGCAAACGGTTTTTGCAATCCGCAAATTATTTTGAGCAGAGTGGTTTTTCCCACACCGTTTTCGCCCAGCAATCCGTAAATTTTTCCGGCTTCGAGCGTCATCGAAATATCGCTCAAAATTTCTTTTTTGCCGTATTTGAAAGAGAGGTTATTAATGGCAATCATATAGCGTATTGTTTTGAGTTATTTTGTAAGATTCTTTATTATTTATTTTATATCGGTTAATCTGTCATTCCGAACTGATTAATCGACTGTTTATCACCATTTTGAAGTGAAAAGTTCAATTTTTCCCAAGCTGTTCCTTCGAGACCTTTTAAGTTGACTCCATTTTTTGTCTTAGCTATTGTAATCAAGTAATCTGCAAGATTTGGGTTTTTTTCATTTGAGACTTTCCATAATTTTGTCATACCATATTCGTCAATTGCTTGCGGTATCTTTGTTAAAGGATGAAAGCTTAAATCAACCCAAGTACTACCTTCAAGACTCTGCATTTTAATTCCGTTGTCAGTCATTTCAATTGTAATTATGAAATCTTTAAGGTTAGCACAGGTCTCTTCTTTTACTATCGGTTTCGGATTAAAAACCTTTACGAATAAGACAATTATTGCTGTCACTACTAATAATCCTATTGATATTGCCGTTAAAAGTCTTTTATTGTTCGATTTTGTTTTCATCTTATTTGAGTTTTAGTTGTTATACTTTTATTGTTTAATTATTTCCCTCGATACTTTATTAGTGTATTAGTGAAATAATACACTGCAAATGTAATGCTTCTTTTTATATCTCCAAATTCATTTTCGATATTTAACTTTGTTTAACTATATCAATTAGATATAATATTGATAATAGGTTGATTATGGGGCGAATAAAAAAAGAGATATCGTCGTTGACATCTCTTTTAAACAGAGTTCTTTTATTTTTTCTTCAAAGAACTGTTATTTTATTGTGTTTTTTATCGAGTATGGTAACTCACACCTCCTATCAGCCAAAATCCGGGTTGCGGAAGATTTCCTAAATCCAGATATGTTGTATTAAATATGTTGTTGGCATTTGCAAATATATCCCAGTTTCGGATGCGGTAATTGGCTTTTACATCCACAACGGAGAAGGGTTTATAATTAACCCTTTCGCCCGGTTTTAGTTCGGTGTAGCGTATATATGAGCCTTCGCGGTATTGCCGGCGGAAATTCCACGATAGGGTGAGGTTGGGAATTATGCGGTGGTGGAGCGATGCCGTGAATTTATGTTTCAGGTGGTTAAGCATGTAATTCGATATCAGTTCGGATTCAATCAGATTTTGATGCAGATTCATGTATCCTATACTGAATTCCTGAAACGGCTGCGTGCTGCCAAACCGGTTTTGCAGATTAAGGGAAATGCCGGTTTCAAATCCTATTTTGTCTATCTTTGTGTGGTTTCGCGATTCCCAGAGTGCATCGGCATCGGGTTTCACCCAATCGATAATATTGCGTCCTTTCATGTAAAAAGCCGTCAAGTAAGCCCTTATTATCGGATTGTTAAATTTCAGCCCTGCTTCAAAAGCTTCCGATAGTTCGGCTTCCAAGTCGGTGTTGCCTGTATGGGTTTTGGTAGTGTAGTATAAATCTGTAAAAGTGGGCATTCGGGTGGCTTTGTTCCACGAAGCGTAAATACTGAGGTTTTCGCCGAATCGGTACGAGGTATTAATGGCCGGATAGAAAACAAATTTGTTGGGAATTGCCGTGTTGTGATTCAGTAATCCACCTATTGAAAAGGTGAGATTGTCAATGAGAAAGTTGTGTTCCAAAAAAAAGCTGATGTTGCTTCGGCTGTCTGCTTTTGTGTATTTCCCGATAGCCTCTGCGAGTGGTTTCCCGAGAATGCTGCTAAGGATGGACTCGTTGCGAAACTCTCCGCCGAAACTCGTGATCCCCCGCCGCGAAGCGTACCGCATATTCAGGTTCATGCCGAAAACGTCGCTACGGTGATAGTTATGGTCGGTGTACCAGGTGGGAACATCGGGTGTGCCTTCGCGAATAAGTTGAAAAATATCGAAATGACGATTCCAATAAATCTGTGGGATAAATTTCAGTTTCCCGAAAGTTTCACCTTTGGCGGAGATAAAAACGGATTCCGTATCGTCGTACTGATTGGGATAGGCAGCGGTGTAAAAGGTGTTAGCGCCGTAGTTTTTGTTATTATACCCGGCTGTGAAATCGATATTCGCTTTTTCAACATCAAAGCGGCTTTGCCATAAAAGGTTCAGCAGCTTGTAATCGCTGTTCGGTATATATCCGTCTGACCGGCGGTATCCGGCCGATAGCCGGTGTACGGCCGATTTCATTTTATAAGCTCCCCGCGCTTCGGCACCGAAAAGAGCGTGCATACCACCTTCCAATTTAGCATAAAGATTGCTTCCCATGTCTTTTTTGGTAATGATATTAATGCCGCCGGCAAACGCGCCTGCGCCGTAAACAAGTGACGACGGGCCTTGCACTATTTCGATGCGTTCAATATCGGAAAGGTTGATGGGAATGTCTAAACTGTAGTGTCCGGTTTGGGGATTGGTAAGGTTAATGCCGTTGAGGAGAATGGCTGTCTGATCGAATGATCCGCCGCGAAGTGTGATGTCAGCCTGAACACCGTGGGGGCCGCGTTGAAGAACATCCACACCCGAAAAATGTGTCAGCAGGTCTTCCACGCTTTGGACGGGCAGCCGCTCAATTTCTTTACTTGTTATTACTGTTACTAGTTTAGCTGCCATGTTTAGCGGTAACTGGGCTTTTGAAGCAGTAACCAGTACTTCATCCAGTTTTTTTTCGGGAATGGTATCCGATTTTGTTTGAATAATTACGCTTTCTGTCGGATTTACCGATGCGGCGTGTGCGCTCATCAGGGTGCAGCCCGAAAGCACGCCGATGGTCACAGCTTTATGAAGACTGTTGAAAACGCTGTACGATTTTCGGGTAAATCGTTTGAATCGGAACGCTTTTTTGTTAAATATTTGATTTTGTCTGTTCATTTTTTATTAAAATTTTGAAATGAAGCTGCAAAAGTAGTCTATTTTGAGCGAAAAAGCGATAGAAAGTGGGTTGCAATTTTAGTGTTATTTTTTGGGGACTTGTAAATCATTAATTGGCACAACTTTTAATTAGTGGATAACGGAAAAAGAGCAAATGGCTTTAGCCAAAAGTTTAAATCTGTAACTTTTGGCTAAAGCCACTCAACCTTAATGTTCATTACTCACGACTTGAAAGTCGTAATAATTGATACATTATTGTAAATCTAAAATCAATCTATTTTTCCGTCCCTTCCTGCATCGGCACAAAAATAAAATCGCCGTGCTCCGATTCGTGGAATTTATCTTTGCTTACACGTTTTATAACCGTCATTTTTTGTCCCATTCTGCCTCCAACAGGTACCACCATCCACCCACCGACCTTGAGTTGTTGTTTTAGTTTTTCGGGAATTTTTTCGGGAGCTGCCGTGATCAAAATTTTATCGAAAGGTGCGTGTTCGGGTAATCCTTCATAGCCATCTCCGAAAAACAAATTCGGATGATAGCCCAGTTTATTCAGTGTTTCTTTTGCTTTCAGATGTAAATCCTGAAATCGTTCAATGCTGTAAACTTCAGCCTCCATTTCACACAGTACAGCCGCCTGATAACCGCTTCCGGTACCAATCTCCAGCACTTTTTCGCCGGGTTTCAATTGTAATAATTCGGTTTGAAAAGCCACTGTGTAAGGTTGAGAAATGGTTTGCCCTTTATCGATCGGAAGCGGACGGTCAAGATAAGCGTACTCCCGTATGCTCTCATCGATAAACTTGTGGCGGGGGATATTGCCGATGGCGGCTAACACTCTTTTATCCGTAATTCCTTTTCTTCTTAGCCCTTCAGCAAGTTTTTTAGCTTCACTTGTGTTGTCCTGAGATGGACTAACAACCAGACTTCCGGTATTCTTGTTTTGCCTGTTCTTATTGTTTGCACAAGTAACGGAAACGGCACAACAAAAGGCAATTAGAATGAAGGACAGGACGTGTTTCATTCTTGTTTTCATCAATTTATCTCCTTTGTTTTTTAATCAAAGATAATGAATTTCTGCATTTTACCCTAAATATTTTCAATATCATTCTTCAATTGAAATAAAAATCGTAATTTCGCTCCATAATACTTATCCGGTAAAGCATGAGAAAAGCAACTTTTTTAATCCTTTTGTGGATATTTTCAACGTTATGCACTATGGCTCAAAATAGCAATACAGACCGTATTATACAAATAGTTCAGGAGAAATATGCGCCTGATAGGCGGGTAGTTGTTTTCGATATTAAGTCGTTGTTGGAAAACGACGCGATTGTTTTGGAAGGAGAAACTTCCCATCCCGATGCTTATAATGATTTGCTTAAGCAAGTTACCGGCAATGTGAAGAATAACATTCGTTTATTACCTGATGAGGTAATTGGCGAAAAAAAATGGGGAGTGATTTATAATTCGGTAGAAAAGCTGCACGCAAGCAATTCGTACGGCAGCGAAACCGTATCGGAAGTTTTATTGGGGACACCGTTGAGGTTGCTGGATAAAAAAGGCGGCTGGCGACGGGTACAAGCCCCGGAAGGATATATCGGGTGGGTATCGGAAGCCATTAAAACGATGACTGAAGCTGAATTACACGCATACAACCAAAAACCGAAGGTTGTGGTTACAAGTTTGTATGTGCTTTCTTACGAAAAAGCAGATGCTAAATCGCAAACGGTTTCCAATTTGGTAATTGGCGATATGTTGGTTTTGAAAGGGACGAAAGGTAAATTTTATCAAGTAACATATCCCGATGGACGCGAAGCGTACATACAAAAATCTGATGCCAAAGAACTCAAAAAATGGTTGAAAGATATTGAATTTACGCAGGGAAGTATCGTGAGAACGGGTAAACAATTTATGGGAGTACCTTATGTTTGGGGAGGGACTTCATCCAAGGGGCTTGATTGCAGTGGGTTCACCAAACTTGTTTATTTTCTGCACGGTGTAATTCTTCAACGCGATGCGTCGCAACAGGTGTTAAACGGTAAATTAATCGATGAAAAGGGTGATTTCAGCAACGCCCAAAAAGGCGATTTGGTGTTTTTCGGAACCAAAGCTACACCCGAAAATCCCAAAGAACGCGTTGTGCATGTAGGAATTTACATTGGCGACATGAAATTTATCCACGCTTCCGATTACATCCGCATCAACAGTTTCGACCCTGCCGACCCGTTATACGACGAGTACAATACCAATCGTTATTTGCGCACGAAAAGAATTATCGGCGAAGTAGGCACGAAAGGTATTGAACGGATTTTTGAGAATGAGTTTTATAAATAATCGAATTTAGCGAACAATTGATATGAAACGAGCATTTAAATCATTTACACTCACGACAATGATTAATGCGAGTTCCATACGATACATTTGAACTATTGCGATAAGAGAGCGCAGAGAAAAAACGTGTTTTTGATATGCCGAACGTAGCAATAGTCTAACTTTAGTGAAAATAATAACTTTAATCGTATGAAACAAAACAGACGTCAATTTATCAAATCATCTGCAATGGCTGTAACGGCACTTTCGTTGCCGTCGTTGCCCGCATTTTCCAAATCTAAACAAATAAAATCATCCGTCAATATGAAACTTTCTTGGGCTTCTTACGATTTACAACTTCGCCACACGTTTACCATTTCGGGATTTTCTCGAAAAACTACTCCCGTTGTTCTTACTAAAATAGAATACGATGGCTTGGTTGGATATGGCGAAGCATCTTTGCCGCCTTATTTAGGCGAAACGCAAGCATCGGTTATCGAGTTTTTGAAAAAAGTAGATTTGTCCGGTTTTTCAGACCCAACTCAATTGGAAGAAATATTGACTTACGTGGATGGTATCGCGATAAATAACACTGCAGCAAAAGCGGCTGTTGATATAGCATTGCACGATTTGGTGGGGAAAATCATCGGTGCGCCGTGGTATAAGATGTACGGATTGAACAAAACCGATGTCCCCGACACCACTTTTACCATTGGCATTGATACCGACGATGTGGTGCGTGAAAAAACACGCGAAACGCTTGGACGATTCAACATTTTGAAAGTAAAAGTGGGCGGTCCCGATGATAAACGCATGATTGAAGCCATTCGTTCCGTAACGGATTTACCGTTGGCAGTGGATGCCAATCAGGGCTGGAAAGACCGTAGCGAAGCGTTGGACATGATTTTCTGGCTCAAGGAAAAAGGCATCGTGATGGTGGAACAACCGATGTCGAAATACGACCTGGATAATATTGCGTGGCTCACTCAAGAAAGTCCGTTACCCATCTTTGCCGATGAATCCGTGCAGCGTCTCCATGATGTGAAAAGGCTAAAAGAAGTGTTTTCGGGCATCAACATCAAACTGATGAAATGCACCGGAATGCGCGAAGCATGGAAAATGCGTAATTTTGCTCACGCAATGGGAATGAAAGTGATGATGGGCTGCATGACGGAAACGTCGTGTGCTATTTCGGCAGCATCGCAACTCTATGCCGGAATGGATTTTGCCGATCTTGACGGTGCGCTGCTTATTGCCAACGATTGTTTCGACGGCGCAAAACTCGAAAACGGGAAAATTATCGCCAGCGATTTACCGGGAATTGGAGTAGTGCCTAATCGGGAGTTACAATTTGGTTAACGTGAGTTCGATATAACTCTTCGTGTATTGCATTGATAAATAAGCTAATAAGGTTGCTGTCTTATTGTATTCTTGTTCTACTAAGGTTTGATTAAAATATATGAATATCCGTATGAATACCTTACTCAATTAATAACCACATAGGCACATAGTTTTTCATGCAAAGAAGTAAATAACTATACAATAGTCATAATAGCAAAGCTACTATGTGTAAAACAAGTTTTCTATGTATCTATGTGGTATTGAAAAGGATTATTCTGTTTTATAAATAGACTATAAATATAGGTAAATATAAGGTTATTCATTTAAAATAAATCATTGCTGTCCGATATAAAATATTTTATCGCCTGAATAGGCGAAATTTCCTCCCGATAGCTACCGAGACACATGCAATCCCGATGTTAATCGGGAGCAGCTTGCGGTTGTCAACAAACATGCTGATACTGCCTGAAAGGCAGGACTTTATAAAAGTACAGCCACTTCGGGCTGAAAGGTTGGAGCATTTTTGTACCGTAAGCTGCGCTACGCTTGCATACGGTTATGAAAATATTACCCTTCGGGTAAAAATATTTACGATTAATGATTATCGTATTTTTTACCAAAAATTAATTGCTACGGCTTTTAAGCCGTAGATAAATGATTTAAAGCCCATTCTAAGGCTGTTTAAGTATCCACACCATAAATGGCATGGTGATTGATATAGCATTAGGTAAAATCTCCGACACTCATTTTTTCTTATCTAATCTCTCCCGATTCCAATAATGTACATCCCGCCTGATACATTTCCTGCAATGCTTTTTTGTCGTCGCCCGGATTGGCGTTTACCGGTTTTGTGGCATCGGTAATTACGTACGTGTGGAAACCTTCGTTTGCAGCATCTAATGCCGATGCTTTTACACAATAGTCGGTGGTTAAGCCGCAAACATACAAATTGATTACTTTGTTTTCGTGAAGAAATCCTGCTAACGAAGTGTTGGTGGCTTCGAAAGCGGAATAGCCGTCGTCTTTATTTGCAGTTCCTTTCAGCAGTTTCAAGTTTATTTTTTCTTTCTGCAAATCGGGATGAAGGTCTGCGCCATGCGTGTGTGCAACGCAATGTGGCGGCCAGTTTTGAAAATGAACGGAGTTTTCGGGATGCCAATCTTGCGATGAAATCACGAAATCGAATTTATCGATAATGCTGTTAATTACGGGAACAACTTTGTCGCCGTCTTTTACTCCCAATGCGCCTCCCGGGCAAAAATCGTTCTGAACATCTACTATTAATAAAGCTTTTTTCATTTTTATAAAACTTTTAGAATATAGAGCCAAGAGCTAAGACGTTTAGAGAACAATAGGTTCAGGGTCTTATCCTTAATACAAGTTTATAACACACAAAAAGAGGTTTGAGTTCGATTTTACGGATAAATTGAAAACCCCGCAAGTAATTGCAAGTTGCGGGTTCTTAGCCTATCGGAAACATCTTTTCCTTTCAGGTAAAGGGATAATACAATTCCCAAATCGAGTTTCAGCCAATCTATTTTATTAAATCCAATTTGATAAAATGTGGCTGGTTCGAAGAGGAATAAATAATCCTGTCGCAATCTGTTAATTCCTAATAGTTCGCGTGCTTCTTCGGTGTAGTTATCGTCAATATTTCGGTATTTCATTAATGAAAACTGTGGCACAAAACTCATTTTGAAGTTCTTACCAGTATGAAAATTCAGGTTAGGTTTCAGGTATAATTTATGGAAGTTGCCGTGAAAATAAAATACCCTGTCATCGTTTATGGTATCGCTGGTATTTTTAAAGAAAGACTCAGAACGGCCGAAGTTGATTCCTATTATCGGGTTGAAAACAAATGCACTGAAGTCTTTGTGAGGGAGAATTGCTCCTATACCCACATCCAATGCCTTACGTGTGTAATCGATCCTTGAACTTGAATATTTTTGCAGTATGTCGTTACTGGAGAAAATGTCTCTCTCTTTCTGATATGTTGCGCCAAAAGTTGCCATAAACCGGTTGGAAAATGCGTAAGCTGTGCTTGCATCGAATCCGTAGGTGCGGGATTTTCTGTAACCGTTGGATGCAGGAATTAATGGAAAGGAGGAGTCGAAAGTTGGATATTCGTCTTCGGGAAGAATGGCAAGATTAGCGGATATTTTACTGTCGCCCTTTTTCTCTATATAAGCCGGTGATTGTGTAGATGGAGAGTTGAAAAATCGAGGATTCTGGATTTTACAGGAAGATATACAAATTACGAAAGCAGGTGTAATAGTCAAAAGTGATGCTTTTTTACATAAGAAAATACACTAATGTTCAAAA
>MVZJ01000066.1 GCA_002069095.1 Bacteroidetes bacterium ADurb.BinA174
AAATTTATCGAATTTGAAAAAGTTGAAGAATCGGGCAGAAAAAAATTAGCTTATGCAGCATAATGTAAAAAAAAAAGCTGCCTCGTTATGAGACAGCTTCTTAGCTAATTAACAGAATATATTAAATCATTTACTGATTAAGAGCGTGCCTGAATCCTTTCACATCGTTCCAGTGGCCACGAGTGAAATCTGGGATAGCAACCGGAGCAGAGTTATTGTTGAGCGATAACTCGGTCAGGGGAGCCAAGCAACACCATTCTGCCATGTCATAAACATCCATATCGAGTGGAAGTCCGTTTTGCAAGCAGTAAACCAAACGGTAATCCATGATGAAATCCATGCCGCCGTGTCCGCCAACTTTTTTAGCAGTTTCTTCCAGTTCTTTGTGAATGGGATGTTTGTATTTTTCCATCAAAGCCTGTTTAACTTCATCCGGCACATAAGAGTGTGCGGTTAAGTTTTCGAGGTTAGGCATGTTTTCGGCTTCAACCGCATCTGCTTTCAGCGCATAACCTTGCTTAGGATATTTGTTGGCAAATCCTTTTGTGCCTTGTACCAGGTACATACGGCTGTATGGACGTGGTGAAGCCACATCGTGCTGGATATGAATAGTTTTTCCGTTTTCCGTTTTAATGAATGTCATGGTATGTTGTCCATTTTTGAAATCGGTAACTTCCTCTCCTCGTTTTTCTTTCAAATAAGCCGGAATGCTGACCGGTTTACTGTCCATGGCAACCAGATAGTTCATTTTATCACCGCGATGAATATCAAGAACCTGACAAGCCGGGCCCATTCCGTGAGTGGCGTAAATGTCGCCTCTGTGCGTTTTGTTGTATTCCATTCGCCAGTCGGCTTCATACGAATTCCAGAAATCTTCCAGTTGATGAATATAAGCGCCTTCGGCGTAAAGAATTTCGCCCAATACACCTTGTTGTGCCATATTGAGCGTAGTTAATTCGAAGAAGTCGTAAACGCAGTTTTCCAATTGCATGCAATGTTTTTGTGTGCGTTCTGCAGTGTTGACTACGTTCCAGATTTCGTCCATAGTCATGGCAGCGGGCACTTCACAAGCCACGTGTTTACCCTGCTCCATGGCATAGATCATCATAGGGGCATGACGTTTCCAGTCAGTAGCAATATAAACCAAATCGATATCATCTCTTTGGCAAAGTTCTTTCCAAGCATCTTCACTTCCGCTATATTCGGCAGCACGAGGTAAACCTGCATTGTCGAGTATAGTTTGGGTTTTTTCAACTCGGTCGGGATGTAAATCGCAAAGAGCTACAATTTTTGTTCCCGGAATGTGAGTAAATCTTTGCACGGCTCCCGGTCCGCGCATTCCCAGTCCGATAAATCCTACCCGAACGGTATCCATTTTGGGCGTTGTAAGTCCCAATACGTGCTTTTGCCCTGAAGGGCGGGCAGGCGTTTCTGTTGCGAGAGGTTGGAAAGTTTTAGTTGATTTGTCTTTTTGCGAGTTTGTGTTACAAGATGCAAAAATAACGATGGTGATGATGAATAAATAAAATAGCTTTTTCATTTTTTTATTTTTTAAAATTTATAATTTGTTTGATTTGAATTGTAAAATCTATATTATCAGTGAATCAATTGTAATAGCAGAATGATTCTATGTCCGCATCGTGATCCAAAGTTATATGTTTATTACTGCTTTTCAATGAATTTCAGTATGTATATCAATCATATACCAACAAATTAGTAACAACAGAATATAAATGTTAAGTCTATCCCAAAATTCTCCTCTTGCTTGTCCGTACGCCATAGATGCAAATGGCAACGAAGCATATAAACGGCAGAATAAACGATGCATTCACTGCAGGCAGCCATGCCACGGTTCCCAAATCGATAATAGCACCCTGCAGAGGCGGCATCAAAGCGCCGCCAACAATTGCCATAACCAGGCCGGCAGCTCCCAGCGTTGAATCGTCGCCCAACCCTTTAAGCGCAATCCCGTAAATGGTGGGGAACATCAATGACATGAAAATGGATGTGGCAACTAGGCAATACAAACCGGTCGTTCCACCGATGAAAATGACACCCAACGTCGTTGTCATTGCACCGATGGCAAATATGGTCAGCATAAGCGAGGGCTTCAGGTATTTCATCAGATAAGTACTAATGAAACGGCTCGACAGGAACAAACACATGGCGAGGATATTCCACCGCTGGCCGACTGCTTTCGGAATCCCAATATTTTCGGCATATTGAATAATGAACGTCCAGCACATGATTTGAGCTGCTACGTAAAAAAACTGCGTGAGGACGCCTTCGCGATAATTGTGATTTTTGAATAATCTTTTAGCTGAGTCAATTGCACGAATATTTTTGGCGTCCGTCGATTGCGTTCGAGGCATTTTTGTCAGGGAAATAATAATGAAAACCAACAAAACCACCAATCCTATTATCACATACGGATTCCGGATGATCGCCAAATCGTGTGAGCGGATGGTTGCTTTTTCAGCTTCGCTCAACGTATAAAAAATAAGATTGCCGGCAGCGTCTCGTTTTTCCGAATCTAATGATGTAAGCACATAATTTGAAGCCACAAACATGCCCAGCAACGAACCCATCGGATTAAACGATTGGGCAAAGTTTAACCTTCGGGTTGAGGTAGCCTCATCGCCCATGGAAATGATGTAAGGATTTGCCGTTGTTTCCAAAAAAGCCAGTCCGAAAGTGAGAATGTATAACGACAACAAAAAGAAAGTAAACTGTTCATATTGCGCTGCCGGTATAAACAAAAACGCGCCAATGGCGTAAAGCCCCAAACCCAACAAAATACCTTTCTTGTAGCTAAATCGTCTTACAAACAACGCCGCCGGAATTGCCATGGTGCCGTAACCACCATAGAAAGCCAATTGCACCCAAGCTGCTTTCGAAACGGGGAGTTCCATAATGGTTTGAAATGCTGCCACCATGGGGTTGGTGATATCGTTGGCAAATCCCCACAATGCAAACAGACTGGTGATGAGAATAAACGGAACGAGGTATTTCTTTTCTACTACCCTTGGTTTTGAATTTGATGAGTTTTTATTCATTGCTTTTGGTGTTACGAGGTGCGGGGTGCGAGTTATGAGTTATATGAGTGTTGAGGAGTAACAGATTAATCTCAACCCTCAAAACATTACTTATAAATCGGTCCAAAATTTGCGCAAGCACGATAATCGGCTCCTTCTTTATCCATTCCGAAAGCATTCCATGCCGAAGGACGGAAAATTTCGTCTTCTTCAACGTTGTGCATGCAAACCGGAATACGAAGAATAGAAGCCAGCGTAATCAAGTCCTGACCAATGTGTCCGTAGCTGATGGCTCCGTGATTCGCGCCCCAGTTATTCATAACGGAATAGACATCTTTAAAAGCGCCTTTTCCGGTTAAACGAGGAGTGTACCAAGTTGTAGGCCAAGTACGGTCGGTACGTTCGTTAAGAATTTTGTGCACTTCAGGGTCTATATCCACCGTCCAGCCTTCGGCAATTTGCAAAACAGGTCCCAAGCCATCTACAATATTCAAGCGTGCCATAGTAACAGGCATGCCGCCACGTGAAAGGAATGTCGACGAATAGCCACCTCCACGGAAATAATCGCGAGCCGCAGGTGACCACTCTGTTGCCGCAAGGCAAGCTTCCACTTCTTCGTTGGTAATATCCCAAGGTTGTTTCATTGCAGGTTTTCCGTTCGCAGTTTGGCGACCGGTGCCGTCGAGCGTAGTAGCTCCGGAGTTGATAAGGTGAATAATTCCGTTTTTCGCATCGCCTGTAAGCTCTTTTCCGGTAACGCGTTTTACGGCTGCAGGACTCCAGTAAGTACGTACATCGGAGAAAATTTGCGATGTATTGGTCAGCAAGTGGCCGAAAAGCATCGTAACACCATTGAGCGAGTCATTTTCGGTTGCTAATACAAACGCTTCGCGAATTCCGTTCCAATCGAACGATGAGTTAAGGATGGTTTCGCTAAAATCGCCGTTCGGCAAAAAGTCTGTCCATTGGCGTTGTCCTTGGAAACCGCCCACAATGGCGTTGTGTCCGATAGCTTCCTCTTTAAATCCTGCTTCACACAGTTTTGGATTTCCAGTCATTAAGTCGCGGATAACGAGAGTCATTTTCACTACAAACTCCCAATCTTTATCTTTCTCTTCGCGGCTTTTTACTTTTTCGGGACGATTGAAATCTGTTCCTTCATTTACCTTGCAGTATTTTTCTGTCCAAGCCATGGCTTTTTCAAACTCGGCTTTATCGTAAATTCCTTCCTGAATACGACGTAAAATTTCGGTTGAGTCCACCGACTCATTACGCATACCAAGATATTTCTGGAAAAAATCGGGATTCACAATTGAGCCTGCAATTCCCATAGACACACTTCCGATGGAGAGATACGATTTTCCACGCATGGTTGCTACCGCTTGTGCAGCACGTGCAAAACGCAATATTTTTTCAGCTACATCTTCGGGAATGGTATTATCTGAAAGGTCTTGAACATCGCGTCCGTAAATGCCGAATGCGGGTAATCCTTTTTGTGCGTGTGCAGCCAAAACTGCCGCCAAATATACTGCTCCGGGACGCTCTGTTCCGTTAAATCCCCAAACAGCTTTCGGATAGTGCGGATTCATGTCCATGGTTTCAGAACCGTAGCACCAGCACGATGTTACAGTAATAGTTGAACCAACGCCTTCACGTTCAAATTTTTCGGCACAAGCGGCACTTTCACCCACACGACCAATGGTACTGTCGGCTATTACACACTCAACGGGACTTCCATCGCCGTTTTTCAGATTAGAACTTATTAACTCGGCAACTGCTTTTGCCAAATTCATTGTTTTTTCTTCGAGGCTTTCACGAACTCCTCCCTGACGCCCGTCAATGGTAGGGCGGATACCGATTTTAGGATAAATCTTCATGTATTTATATTTATTTTATTGTTTATGATATTTTTTTAATTTTCGATTTGAAGTATGAACAGTGCTGAAGGGCGCTTAAAAAAAATTAATATGAATTTCTTTGAATAATTTTTGTTGGAAGGTAGCAAGCAATACGTTCACCGTTTGTAACGAAATCGGCTGCCAAACTGCCCATTTCTTCCCAATCGATACTAATGGAAGCAATTCCGCTTTCTATCACTTCGTAGAATGGGTTGTTGTTGTAACCGATTAATCCGAAGTCTTTGCCGACCTTAAGTTTGTCGATTTTACTTCTTTTAATGACCTCAACCACATCGGTTTGTTTTATAACAATGTATAGCGTGCCTTCGTTAACAGGTGTTTTTGATGAGAATGAATCGATGATCTCGAATTCAAAATTATTGTCAAGACAGAATTTAACCAGAAACGTTTTACTACTCTGCGGATGTTTATGCCTTTTATCGAATAAAAAAACTATTTTTTTGTATTTTCTGAAGTCTTCTTTCGCATCGTTCAGGGCATCGTAAAATCCCTGGTCAAAATCCTGACAAATATACGAGTATCCTTCTTTGTCAAACTTCCCGAAATCGAGCAACAACAATTTTTTGGGATCGATTTTCAATAGTGACTCAGCAAGCATTTCGTTGCTGTAATTCATAATCAGGTATTTATTATACATTCCATACGATTCCTGAACGACGTTGTTGAACAAGTGTTCATTGTATTGATGAAACCACAGGTCGATTTTATAGTTTGTCGGCAACTTGGAAACTAACGTATTGTACAACACGTCTTTGAAAGGTGTGTATTCATCAAGGATAAGCAATACGTTTTTTATCTGATTGCTTACGAAATAGTTTTTACCGTGTATGGATTCTACCAATCCGCGGGCTTTCAGTTCATTAAAAGCTTTGAAAACAGTGTCGCGCGATATTTTATGTTGTCTGCTCATCGTATTGATTGATGATAATTTATCCCCGGGCATTAACTCATTCAGCGAGATAGCTCGCTGAATGTAATCTGCTAACTGTTTAACTTTCGTGTTTTTGTTATTGAATTTTAATTCCATGATAACTCAGTGTGCTGTCCTGTTCTGATACAAAGATATTCTTTATTTGTTTATTTTACGCTTTTAAAAATATGTTATATAACATAAATCTGAAAATTAATCACCTAATACAGAAAACGCCTTGACTATTTTGCTGTCAACGCGTTTTAAAAACTTATTATATCGAAGATATGTTTACCGAATATCTATTATCACTTTTTCACCTGCTTTTAAATCAAGAGAGACAAAACCATCGGTAATCGGCAATTCCCTGCTTTTTAGCATAAATGATGTAGTATTCTGCGGTACTTTAACTTTGAAAGTATTTGAAACATCAGATTTCACAGAAAAAGTTTCAATTTTTTTGTCTATCCATTTGATATCAATCTCGGCTCCACCACGAACTCGAAATCCTTTAAGGCTACCTGTGTGCCAGGTATCTGGAAGCGCAGGCAATAAATCAATATAATCATTTTGACTTTGTATCAGCATTTCAGCTATACCCGATGTCCCCCCAAAATTCCCGTCGATTTGAAAGGGTGGGTGTGCACAGAAAAGATTGGGATAAGTCCCGCCGCCGTGTCCGTTATAAGTGGCAGCATTCATGTTTACGGACGGTTGCAACAAGCTTTTAAGCAGTTTATAGGCACGGTTTCCGTCGTGAAGCCTCGCCCAGAAATTCACTTTCCATGCACGAGACCAGCCGGTTCCTCCGTCGCCCCGTCGTTCCAACGTCTCTCTCGCGGCTGCGGCCAACTCGGGTGTTGTATTGGGCGAAATCTGGTTAGCCGGATACAATCCGTACAGATGTGAAACGTGACGATGTCGCGGTTCAACTTCTTCGTAATCCTGCAACCACTCCATCAAATAACCTTTTTCGCTGATTTGCATCGGGGGAAGTTTGGGCAATGTTTCTTTTATTTTTGTAACAGTTTTGTCTTCAACTCCCAGAATCTGCGAGGCAGATAATACATTATTGAAAAGTTCGGTCATAATTTGAGTGTCCATCGTAGGACCCATGCAAACGAAAGCAGTTTGTTTGTTGCCGGATTGGCGAAAGCCGTTTTCTGGTGAAGATGAAGGTGCAGTAACCAACCAACCGTACAATGGTTCTTCAATAAGCGTGGAAAGGAAAAAATCGGCAGCGCCTTTCAAAGTAGGATAAACCGATGCGAGGTATTCCTTGTCTTGTGTGAATGCATAATGCTCCCATAAATGTTCGCACAGCCACGCTCCGCCGGTAACGGTTGCTCCCCACGATGCGTGCTCGCCCGGTGCGGTGAATTTCCACGGGTTACTCATCATGTGTGCTGTCCAGCCTTCGGCTCCGTAATAGGTTTTGGCTGTTGCCGTCCCCGATGGCACTAACGATTTAGTGAACTCGATAAGCGGTTTGTGCAATTCCGACAAGTTGCAGACTTCAGTAGGCCAATAGTTCATCTGAACGTTGATGTTGAGGTGATAATCGCCGTTCCACGGCGTTTGAACGGTGTTCGCCCACAATCCTTGCAGATTGAGAGGCAACGTTTCTTCATTGGTTCCGCAAATCATCAGGTATCTGCCGAACTGAAAATATAATGCAGCAAAAGCAGGATCATCGTTTTGTTGGAAATCGTTCAATCTCTTATCGGTAGCGTCAACGGTATTTTGCTCACCTAAATTCAATTCCACGCGATTAAATTTCTCCTGATATTGTTGAATATGCTGTTCTTTGAGCGTAGCGAAAGAAAGTTTTTCTGCTTTTGAGAGCAAATTATCAACGGTCGCCGTGTAATTTTTATCCAGCATATCGGTGGAAGATGAGACCAAAATCAGGGCTTCGTCGGCATCTTGTAAGGATATTTTTTTGTCTTCTGGTGTAACTTTCCCACCTTTGTTTACGATTTTTACTTTTGTCAGAAATTTTACGCCGTTAGTTCCGTTGTAACCATCGTTTAACTGACCTTCCATTACTAAAACATTGTCTTTTACCGAAATTTCCGCTCTTTCGGGACGGCTCATTTCCAGGGCAAAAGAAACGGATTTTTTCTTATTTGCCGAAATCCGAATAGCCAATATATTATCGGAGTGTGAAGCCAGGTATTCCCGGGTTATTTGTAAATCGCCTTTCGAGAAAGTGGTTGTGGCAACGGCATCCGATAAACTCAATATGCGAGTGTAATCTTTTTCGGTATCCGTAGTGGGAAATGTTTGGTGGATAAATAAATCGGCCAACATCTGGAAACAGCCGTAAGGTACATCTTTTCCGTTTCCGTGTCCCGATCCTTTTCCTTTACAGTTAAAGTGTTCGTACATGATGTTTTGTGCTTCCACATTTTTGCCTTCTAACAATAGTTGACGAATTTGCGGCAGGTAATTAACGGCGTCGGGGTTGAGCGCATCTTCTTCGCTCCCCGACCACATTGTAATGTCATTCAGTACGATGTGATCCGTTGCTACACCGCCGTCGGGCATCATGCCGATCCGTCCGTTACCCAACGGGAAAGTTTTTTCCCAGATATCGGCCGGAGTATAAAACTTCAATTGTAAATCTGCATTTTTCGGTGATGAAATAATGTTGTCGTTTCCGCAACTGAGAATGATAAAAGCGATTAGAAAGAAAGGGAAAAATTTAATCTTCATGACAATATGATTTTGTTTTGAGAAGTACAAAAATAAACATTTATTTTCAAAAACAACTCCAACAAAAAACCGGCAGGCTCTTCACAGAGTCTTACCGGTCATGGAAAATCAAAAAGTCATATAAGAAATAGAACTAATTAAGTTATGGTTATTTAATAGTATTCGTTCGAAGAAACCACCGGTATCGGCGTTTCAGCGAATGTATTTTTCAATGCAGCCTGATTGTATCTGTAAACCACATTGTACGTTTTTTCCTCATCCCAATCTTTCACTTTTATCGCCAATTTCACGGAATCGACATCGGGGCGTTGAAGCGGTTTCAGATCAAAACACACAAACCCTTCGTAAAGCCTCATATTCGGACTTTCGTAAGCATTATGTCTGAATTCCAAATCGATTGCGTCAGGCGTGGTTTCAGACGATAAAGGATTGTCCACCAAGTTTATAGCATGAGGTTTTACACCTCCGTAATTGAACATGAAATCGATGTTCAGATAATCACTCCCCACCCATATTGCATTTACTGTTACCGGATCGTTTCCGATACTGTCGGTATTTTGCGAAGTGAGCGTAATAATTTTTTTTGTCAGGATGTTCCAGATATCGTTAATTTTCACGTAATGATCGTATCCGTCCTTTTCGTTCGAGAGTGTTGTGTAATTTACAAACACCCTCTGGTCGTTAACGGGTGCGTATTTTACATCCGATGCAGCCGGCCACAAACGTTTACCATTATCGAGCAACAACGAATACGTGTTTTCGCCTTCGAGAACCACCGTGGCAATATTGATGCGAAATGCGCCTAAGGAGTGCTCATCTTTCTTGTTACATGAGATGAGGACAAGTATGGCAATTAAAAAACTATATTTCCAAACAGAATTCTTCATAAATTTTCGTGCTTCTATTCTATAGATGCAAAAACCGAGAAAACGCTGCATGAAAATGCGAGAAATTTCAAACTTTAACTTTATTTAACGGCTTGGGTAGAGTTTTTCGATAAGATCGGCACGATTAAGTCTCTTTAGTTCAATAATTAATGCCTTTTTATTGTGCTTGTCGTACCAGAAGAAAAATTGCCGTTGTGCCAACTTTTCTTGTTGGGTTTTTGCGGTATAAACCCTTTCCAATGTATATGGATGATAGCCTGTGTAATAGATTTCGGTAGCCAATGTCATTGGCGACGGGGTGAAATCTTGAATTTGTTCCAGTTTAAAGTTCAGGTTTTTGGTGATGGCGGCAAGTTCGGCCATATCTTCCTCGTTACAACCCGGATGCGAGGAAATGAAATAGGGGATTAATTGCTGATTAAGGTTGTGTTTTTTGTTTTCGGTATCGAAAATCTTTTTGAACTGATAAAATTTACTGAACGATGGTTTGCGCATCACATTGAGCGTGCGATCCGATGTGTGTTCTGGGGCAACTTTGAGCCTACCCGAAACGTGGTTGACAATAAGTTCTTTTGCGTATTCCACGGCGGCTTCATTAGCGGCTTCGTCTTCTCCTCGATGTAACAGCATATCGTAACGAATACCACTCCCAATAAATGATTTTTTCACCTTCGGTAAATTATCCACGGAGCGGTAGATATCAAGCAGAGACGCGTGATTGGTATCAAGATTCGGACAAATTTTAGGATGAATACACGATGGACGTTTGCACTTTTCGCAAATCGTTAAATCGCGTCCGCCCATTTTGTACATATTTGCCGAAGGTCCGCCCAAATCGCTGATGTAACCTTTAAAATCGGGCATTTCAGTGATTTTCTTCACCTCATCGAGTATGGATTTTTTCGATCGCGAAGCGATAAATTTTCCCTGATGCGCCGAGATGGTACAAAAAGCACATCCACCAAAGCATCCACGATGCAGATTTACCGAAAATTTTATCATTTCGTACGCGGCAATATGTTTGTTTTTGTATTTTGGATGTGGTAATCGTGTGTATGGCAATTCGAATGAAGCATCGATTTCTGATTCTGTCATTGGCGGATATGGCGGATTTACCACCAACGTTTGTTCGCCAACATCTTGTAAAA
>MVZJ01000067.1 GCA_002069095.1 Bacteroidetes bacterium ADurb.BinA174
AGATTTAAAAGCGAGAGAACTATTCCCCGAAGATGTGGAAGTGGACACCGTTTTAAAGTTCAAAATTTAATTAATGACAAAAGAAATAGCCGATACTCTCAAAATTTTACCGCAAACTCCCGGATGCTATCAATTTTTAGATGAAAAGGGGAAAGTTATTTATGTGGGTAAAGCAAAAAATTTAAAGAAAAGAGTATCGTCTTATTTCAACAAAGTTCAAGAGCATCCGAAAACGCGAATCTTAGTTAGAAAGATTCGAAGGATAAAATATATCGTGGTCAATTCCGAAGAGGATACATTTCTTTTGGAAAATAATCTTATCAAAGAATTGCAGCCACGATATAACGTGATGCTAAAAGATGACAAGTCCTACCCTTCCATTGTCATAAAAAACGAATTTTTTCCGCGCGTTTTTAAAACACGAAATATTGTAAAGGACGGTTCAAGATATTTCGGACCCTATACTTCGGTTATGTCCGTTAACGCACTTTTGGATGTTTTTTCAAAAGTCTATCAAATTAGAACATGCAGATATAATTTGACACCCGAAAATATCGAAGCGGGAAAATTAAAAGTTTGTCTGCAATACCATATAAAGCGATGTAAAGGTCCTTGCGAGAATTTGCAGTCACACGAAGAGTATCAGAAAAACATTGCCGAAATCACGGAAATTTTAAAGGGAAATGTTTCGCTTATCGAAAAACAAATTGTGGAAGAGATGCAACGCTGTTCCGATGAGTTGCGATTTGAAGAAGCTCAGCAGTTAAAAAAGAAATTACATCTGATTCAAAACTTCAAAGAAAAATCGCAAGTTGTCAGCAATATCAATTACAATTTAGATGTTTTCGGTTTTGAGCAGGACGAAAATTCAGCTTATATAAATTTCCTCCACGTAGTAAACGGAGCAATTATTAAAGCATACACTTTTGAATATAAGAAACGATTGAACGAAACTCCTGAAGAGTTGTTGGGTTTAGGAATTGTAGAAATGCGTCAACGATTCTCAAGCGACTCCAAAGAAATTATTGTTCCTTTCACTCCCGAGCTAAAACTTTCCGATGCATCATTTACTATTCCGCAACGAGGAGATAAAAAAAAATTGTTGGAACTCTCAGAGAAAAATGTAAAGCAATTTAAAATAGATAAACTCAAAAAATCGGAAATGCTAAATCCCGACCAACGAGTTACCCGAATTTTAACGACCGTACAAAAAGATTTACAGTTGAAAGAAATTCCGTGGCATATCGAATGTTTTGACAATTCAAATATTCAAGGGACAAATCCGGTAGCAGCATGTGTCGTTTTTAAAAAAGCAAAACCCTCGAAAAAAGATTATAGATATTTTAACATTAAAAGCGTTGTAGGTTCCGACGATTATGCGTCAATGGCTGAAATTATCGAAAGACGCTACTCTCGCGCGTTTAACGAAGGCTCATCTTTGCCGCAACTCATTGTAATTGATGGTGGTAAGGGACAATTAAACATTGCCGCAAAAACGCTTCAGAAAATTGGACTGTACGGAAAAGTTGGAATTATCAGTATCGCGGAGCGATTAGAAGAGATTTATTTCCCTGACGACCCGATTCCACTCTATATCGATAAAAACTCCGAAACTTTAAAACTCATTCAGCAACTTCGAGACGAAGCGCATCGGTTCGGTTTAACATTTCATCGAAAAAAACGAAGCAAAGCACAAGTGTCGTCGGAATTGGATTCGATTAAAGGAATCGGAAAAGAGACAAAAAAGAAACTTCTCTCCCACTTCAAAAGTATTAAACGAATAAAAGAAGCAGACGAAGAAGAAATTATTTCGGTGATAGGAAAAAGTAGGGCTAAACTAATAACAGATTATTTTAAAAAAGAACAGATATGAGAGTACTTATTCAACGTGTATCGGAATCATCCGTTGTCATCGACGGGAAAACAAAAAGCTCTATCGGGAAAGGGTTGCTAATTTTGCTTGGGATTGAAAATAGCGATGCAGAAGAAGATATTGAGTTTTTGACGAAAAAGATTATTAATTTGCGTATATTTGACGATGAAAATGGTGTGATGAATAAATCGGTTATGGATATCGATGGCGAAATAATGGTTGTTTCGCAATTCACACTGCATGCGAGCATCAAGAAGGGTAATCGACCGTCTTACATTAAAGCAGCGAAGCCCGATATCTCTATCCCTTTGTACAAACAGTTTTGCGAAACATTATCATCGATATTCGGCAAACCCGTACAAACCGGAGAATTTGGTGCCGACATGAAAGTTCATCTCGTAAACGATGGACCGGTAACTATTTGGATAGATTCAAAAGTTAGAGAATAATTCCACTTTTTCTCTATTAAAAGGTAGAGAAAACTTATGAAAAGGAGAGTATAATGACCATTCAGGAAGCTCAGGAACAAATAGATAACTGGATAAAAACTTACGGCGTGCGCTATTTCAGTGAACTTACTAACATGGCAATTCTTACCGAAGAAGTGGGCGAATTGGCACGCATTATGGCACGAACCTATGGTGACCAATCGTTTAAAGAATCGGATTTAAAGAAAAACCTTGCCGATGAAATGGCAGATGTTCTTTGGGTCTTACTTTGTCTCGCCAACCAAACAGGTGTGGACTTAACCGATGCTTTTCAGAAGAATCTGGAAAAAAAGACAAAAAGAGATGCCACACGGCATAAAGAAAATGAAAAGTTGACATAGTTGTCTTAAAATGAAGTTGTTGGTTGCTATTTTGCCCGTTGTTTTCATGATTCATGATTTTGAAGAAATTATCATGTTCAAACCATGGCTTGCAAAAAATAGAGAGGAGTTAAAAAGTCGATTCCCAAAAGTGGAACAATTTATGGCTAAAAACCATTTGTTTGACTTTTCCACATCGACATTTGCAATAGCTGTAATGCACGAATTTATATTGATTTCAGCGGCAAATTTTACCTCTCTTATTTTCAACAATTACTCCTTGTGGTTTGCTGCTTTTATAGCTTTTTCAATACATCTGCTTATTCATGCAGGACAATGGATTATATATCGGAAATATGTTCCGGTAATTATTACCTCTTTCCTTGCATTACCATATTGCATATATACTTTTATACAGTTTATACAATTTACAGAAATGAGTCCCGTAAAATTGTTATTGTGGGCTTTTATAGGTATTATTGCAACTGTTTTAAGTTTCTTTCCCGCGTTTTTTCTTGCAAGGAAATTTCATTATTGGCAGAATATAAAAATAATATAGAACATTTCACTCTAAAATAATTTTCATAATATGGATAAATATCAAAAAGCTCTTCAAGCTCATCCCTTTTCGCTTAGTAATGAGGAGGTTTCCGAAAAGGTAAGCAAGTTATTATCGGAAAAGTCTATCGAAAACAATACACAGGAAGTGTATAAAATGCTCTATTCGTGCATCGACTTAACTACTCTCAACACAACCGACACGAAAGAAGATGTGTGGAGATTTACTGAAAAAGTGAACGATTTCGACGGCTCAAATCCTGAAATAGAGAATGTTGCTGCCATTTGCGTATATCCCAACTTCGTAGCAACCGTGAAAGAAGCCTTAACGGCTGATGTACGCATTGCCGCTGTTTCAGGAGGTTTCCCCGCGTCGCAAACGTTTAGCGAAGTAAAAATTGCTGAAACCGCCCTCGCCGTTGCCGACGGAGCCGATGAGATTGACATTGTGCTCAATTTGGGACTCTTTTTGAACGAAGAGTACGAAGAGATGTGCGAAGAAATTGGCGAAATAAAAGATGCTTGCCACGGAGTCACACTAAAAGTAATATTGGAAACGGGAGCTCTTAAATCAGTTGCCGATATACATCGCGCATCTGTTTTAGCGCTATACAGCGGTGCCGATTTTTTGAAAACTTCTACCGGAAAAGTCTATCCCGGAGCATCACTCGAGGCGGTTTACACGATGTGTCACGCCGTAAAATCCTATTACAAAAAAACAAAAAACAAAGTAGGCATAAAAGTTTCAGGCGGTGTTTCAACGGTGGAAGATGCGGTAAAATATTACACTATCGTAAAAGAGACATTGGGCGAAGAGTGGCTCTCCCCTACTCTATTCCGAATCGGAACAAGTCGTTTGGCTGACATACTGCTCAATGCTATAGCGGACTGAAAATAAAAACCTATATATAAAACAAATTAAAAAGAGAAAGTAATGAAAATTAGATTTTTACTATCCGCGATTGTGGCGGGATTGTTGTTGAGCATGAACATACAAGCGCAGGAAAGCAAAGCTATTTCCCCACTGCGAAAGCTACCTTATTGGAAAGATGTGAACGTGGTTAAAGTAAACAAAGAATACCCGCGTACACAGTTTATGACTTTCGAAACGAAAGCTGGAGCTTTGAACAAGCATTTTGAAGAGAGTGAATATTACATTCCATTAAACGGTACTTGGAAATTCTACTTCGTAAATGGGTACAAAGAACTGCCCGAAAATATTACTGACTCAACCGTTTCAATGGACGGATGGAAAGATATTAAAGTTCCAGGGAACTGGGAAATGCAAGGTTTTGGAACGGCAATTTATGTGAATCATCCTTACGAATTTGTCGAAAGAGACCCTAAAACCCGTTACCCGAAAATGGAACAGCCCTGGTTACCCGAAGAGAATCCGGTGGGTGTTTACAGAAGAGAGATTGATATTCCGCAAGATTGGAGCGACAGGGAAATTTTCCTGAGCATCGACGGAGCGAAATCGGGTGTGTATGTCTATATCAACGGCAAAGAAGTGGGTTACAGCGAAGACTCGAAAACTGCTGCCGAATTTCGTATCAACAAATACGTTAAACCGGGAAAAAACTCGCTGGTTCTGAAAATTTTCCGTTGGAGCACAGGCTCTTACCTTGAATGTCAGGACTTTTGGCGCATGAGCGGAATCGAACGCGATGTCTATTTATGGAGCCAACCCAAGACATCGTTGCGCGATTTCAGAGTGATATCCACGCTTGATGACACATACAAAAACGGTATTTTCGAGTTGGAAACCACCGTTAGCAATTATGATAAAGGTTTTTCCATTGCCCAAGTCTCTTATGAGTTGTTGGATGCGTCAGGAGAAACTGTGCTTTCCGATTCGCAACCGATTAGCATTCAATCCGGTGGCGAAAACGCTATTCGCTTTCCTGCAAAAGAATTAGCGAACGTGGCAACGTGGACATCGGAACAACCTAACCTCTATAAACTCTTTATCACCGTGACGAAAGAAGGAGACGAAAAAGGCGAAGTAGTCCCCTACTCTGTCGGCTTCCGTCGTTTCGAAATTAAATCGGTAAAAACCGGTAACAGAACCGACCGACTTTTCCTTGTGAACGGACAACCCATCAAACTGAAAGGCGTGAATATTCACGAAACCAATCCCGCTACGGGACATTATGTAACCGAAGAGTTGATGCGCAAAGATTTCGAGTTGATGAAACAGCACAATATCAACACTGTACGCTTAGCACACTATCCGCAACAACGCCGTTTCTACGAACTGTGCAGCGAATACGGACTTTATGTCTATGACGAAGCAAATATCGAATCACATGCACTCTATTACGGCGACCGCTCTTTGTCGAGATTTCCCGAATGGGAACAGGCACACATGGACAGAACGGTAAACATGTTTGAGCGAAACAAAAATCATCCGTCGGTTGCAATCTGGTCACTTGGAAATGAAGCCGGAAACGGGATAAACTTTTTCCACACCTATAAATATTTGAAAGACCAGGAGCGCTATTTCATGAATCGTCCCGTTAACTACGAACGTTCGCTTTGGGATATGAACACCGATATGTATGTTCCGCAATATCCATCGGCTGCGTGGCTGGAAGAAATCGGCAAAAAAGGTAGCGACCGACCGATTGTTCCTTCGGAATATTCACACGCAATGGGTAATTCCAACGGGAACCTCGATATTCAGTGGGAAGCTATCTATAAATACCCTAACCTGCAAGGAGCCTATATTTGGGACTGGGTTGACCAGGGAATGGATGCCGTGGATGAAAATGGACGCCATTTCTGGAAATACGGTGGTGATTATGGTGGTGAAGATATGCCAAGCGATGGTAACTTCCTCTGTAACGGTGTTATAAATCCCGACAGAACCCCCCACCCTGCCATGACAGAAGTGAAATATGTGCATCAAAACTTTGCGTTTGAAGCGCTAGATTTGGCAGCCGGAAAATTTCGGGTAATTAATCGTCAATATTTTTCCGATACCGATGGTTACACATTTAAATATGCGATTACCGAGAACGGAAAAATGGTTTCTGACGGAGTTATTTCGATAGCATTACAACCGCAACAATCTGAGGAGTTTGCGATTCCTGTTGGCAACGTAAAAGTGAAAGATGGTGCCGAGTATTTCGTAAACTTTGAAGTTGTTCAAAACAAGGCGGCTTATCTTGTTCCCGCCAATCATGTGGTAGCAATTGAGCAGTTTAAATTACCGATAGAATCACAGAAACGGCCTTACCAACCTGTGTCAAACGAAAAGTTTCAATTAATTGATTTGCCAGAAGCTATTTCCGCGACGTCTAAAAATGTACAATTTACTTTCAATAAAATCTCGGGAATTGTGACTTCTTACAAAGTAAACGGAAAAGAATATTTCGATAAAGAATTCGGAATTCAGCCCAACTTCTGGCGTGCACCCAACGATAACGACTACGGAAACGGTGGCCCGCACCGCCTGCAAGTTTGGAAGCAGTCGAGCAAAGACTTTAATGTCGTTGATTATAAAGTTTTTCCACAAGATAATAAGGCTATTGTTGAGGCAACCTATCTGCTTGCTGCCGGGAATCTTTATACAGTAAAATACACCATCCATACTTCGGGAGTTGTGAAAGTGGATGTGAATTTTATGTCAACCGATATGGAAGCCGCTCAAATGGAAGCATCCGAAGCGATGCTTATGGCAACCGCATCGCCCGAAGCTACCGCAGCTCGCAAAGCTTCATCGGGACTGATGGTTCCGCGCATTGGCGTACGTTTCCGTTTGCCGATGACGATGAACAGTGTGGAATTTTTCGGTCGCGGTCCAGGTGAAAACTATATCGACCGTGCATCGGGTTCAAAAGTGGGACGATACGCTACCACAGCCGAAGATATGTATTTCCCATACGTTCGTCCGCAAGAAAACGGTCATCGCAGTGATACCCGCTGGGCAGCTTTCTCTGATAAAAAAGGCGGTTTGATGGTGGTTGCCGATGAAACTATCGGATTTAACTCACTTCGCAATTCGGTAGAAGATTTCGACTCGGAAGAAACGACTAACCGCCCCTATCAGTGGAACAATTTCAGTAGCGAAGAGATTGCCGCTCGAAATGACGCCGATGCTAAAAACAAACTGCGCCGCCAAACACATATAAACGACATTACACCGCGCGATTTCGTGGAAGTGTGTGTAGATATGAAACAACAAGGTGTTGCAGGTTACAACAGCTGGGGCGCTCGTCCAGAGCCGGAATATTCAATCCCTGCCAACAAAAATTATAAGTGGGGCTTTACACTGGTTCCGGTAAGTGATGCAAAAGATATCGAAAGTAAATCGATTTTGAAATATTAAAATTGATTGAGTATAAATAAGAAACCGCGAGAGAAATTACATCTCCCGCGGTTTCTTGTAGTTAAAAACCCAATTTCTTACAGATAATCAACACTCTGCTAAACTGCAAAATCTTAATATAAATGAAACAACTTTATAGTAAAAAAAAATGTATCTTTGTTTATTACCATCTATTTATTATAGAATTAATAGTTTTTGGAATAATTTAAAAATCAAATCAATGAAGAAAAATTTACTCACACTTATTACTTTATGTATTGCTTTCACAGCATTTTCGCAACAAATTGCCCAAGGCTATGTGTATAACGATGCCAATCAAAACGGACGCAAGGAGCGTCGTGAAACAGGTATTCCCAATGTAGCCGTATCCAACGGCTCAGATGTGGTTCTAACCGATTCGAAAGGATTCTATTCAATCCCTGTTTCCGAAGGGAATACCATTTTTGTAATAAAGCCGTCGGGATATAAAACCCCGGTGGATGGAGATTTTATTCCTCAGTTTTATTATCATCATAAGCCCGAAGGTTCTCCTGAATCGTTTACTTATAAAGGCGTTTCACCGACAGGCAAATTGCCCAAATCGATTGATTTCGCTTTGTATAAATACGACGAACCGGAAAATTTCAGTGCCGTTCTTTTCGGCGACCCTCAACCCTACTCTATGGATGATATCGATTACTTTACACGAAAAATCGTTTACAACGTAGAAGCAAAAGAGAATACACTTTTTGGCATCAGTTTAGGCGATATTGTCGGAGATAATCTTACGTTGCACATACCGTACAAAGAGAGCATGCGTCATTTGCAACTGCCGTGGTACAACGTAATGGGTAATCACGATATGAATTACGACGCTATCACCGATGAACTTTCGGATGAAACGTTCGAGCGAAATTTCGGAAGCGCCAACTACTCCTTCAATTACGGAAAAGCGCATTTTATCATTTTAGATGATATTCTTTATCCCGATCCACGTGGGGGAAAAGGTTACTGGGGCGGGTATCGCGAAGACCAATTGAAGTTTGTTGAAAACAATCTGAAATTTGTACCCAAAGATAGATTGGTGGTTGTGTCGCAACATATTCAAATGAAAGACGATAGCGGAAACTCCTTCCGTTTGTCAGACCGTCAAACGATGTTCGATTTGTTGAAGGATTACGAAAATGTACTGTTTTTATCGGCTCACACGCACTTTCAAGACCAAATTGAATATACCGAAGTTCACGGCTGGAAAGGTTCAAAACCGCTACACGAATACAACGTAGGTACGACTTCGGGCGATTGGTACTCCGGGAAAATGGATGAGAAAGGACTTCCCGATGCTACCATGCGCGACGGAACACCTCAAGGTTACGCTTTGTTGAATATCGATGGAAATCAATACAATGTGGATTATCGAGCAGCAGGGAGAGAAGCAGATTACCAGATGAATATATATGCACCGAAAGTAGTTCCACATAAAGGAAGAACCACTTCGCAAATTTACGTGAACTTCTTTATGGGTAGTCCTAACGATGTGGTGGAGTACCGTATCGATAACGGAAAATGGCGCAAAATGCGTTATACCGTGATGCATGACCCTAACTATCTGACAAAATTAGCTGAATGGGACTTTACCGAAGAGTTGTTACCCGGACGTCGTCCTTCTAATCCCGTCAATTGCACGCACTTGTGGAGTGGGGGACTTCAACTCGATTTAGAACCGGGCACTCACACCATTGAAGTAAGAGCAACCGACAGATTCGGTAAAACTCATTACGGAAAAAGGACGTATCAGCTATTAAAAAAATGACAGATTGGCATAAATTCCTTTCATTTTTCTACATAAACAGCCCTGTTTTGATGACAAAGTGGCGCCATTTTCTTTGAAAAACTAATTAATCGCCATCGGCACACAATTTGATTCTTTATGGATGAAGAACAAAACATTAAAAAGAAAAGAAAGGAAATATATTATGACAATTATTAGAAGAACAAATAGCTGGTTGCCAAGTGTTTTTAATGACTTTCTGGGTAACGAATGGGTAGAAAACCAAAACAAATCGGTTCCCGCTGTGAATATTCAGCAAAACGACAACGGATTTATCGTTGAAGTAGCTGCTCCCGGGATGACCAAAGAAGATTGTAGTGTAACTGTTGATGAAGAAAGCAACTTGGTTATCTGCTTCGAAAAGAAAAGAGAATCGGAAGAGAAAGACGAAAACAGAGGAACCTATTTAAGACGCGAATTTTCATACTCACAATTTACTCGCAAAATGATTTTGCCCGACAATATCGAGAAAGATGAAATTTCGGCAAAAGTGGAAAACGGAGTATTAACAGTAACTATCCCAACAGTGAAGGAAGTAGAGGCTCCGAAAGCCAAACAAATTGATATTCAATAAAAAGCGAGTACTCTTAAAATAAAAATATCACTCTCGAAGGGGAGTGATATTTTTTTTATCTTTGTTCAAATGTTAAATTTGAAAGATTTTCTCATTTCCATGCAACGTTTTTTCGATTTTTTCATCTATATAGATACAAGAACAACCCAATTAGTGGAAATTTAAGAAATTTATAAATTGATATTATGATTAAACGTATTACATTGTTTTGCTTGCTTATTTGCTTATTACAAGGTGTTAAAGCACAATCGGGCAATAATTTTTTTTATCCGAAAGTCGAAAGAGGCTATGTCGAATTAAAAGATGGACGCATTATCAAAGGACAATACATTTATTCTCCAGAATTCGACAAGATCAGGATTATGACCGGCAACGTGTCTTTTGTTCTTGACGCATCTGAAGTGGTGAGAATTACTAAAAGAAAACCCAAAGCAGAGAGGGTAGTGGAGGAGTTTGATTTTGAGGGAGATATTCCGCAAATTAAAAACTATTTTATTTTTGGCGAGTTAGGCGTTTTACCCGGAAATCCCGATAACATCAACAAAATGCCGTTGATTTTTCATACATCGGTAAATTATAAATTCCTTGAAAAGTTATCTGCCGGAGGCGGGGTGGGGGTGGAGTTCTACAAAGAAACATAC
>MVZJ01000068.1 GCA_002069095.1 Bacteroidetes bacterium ADurb.BinA174
CAAAGAAGGTATTGATAGGCTTGGATGGCATTATATGTTACGGACTTCGCAGTGCATATCTGAGTATAAAGCGGAATATGCCTTATTTATGGACGTGGTATGATAATCCGGAATCAGGTATTCCTAATACCAATAACGGTTTGGAATGTAAATTTGCCGACTTGAAGTCTAAGTTACTAAATCATAACGGGTTATCCAAAGAACATCGGAAGGTGTTCATTGATGAGTATTTTAAGGCAACTTTCTTCTGAAAAGCCCTTTTTAAAGGGCTTTTCAGAAGAAATCATCATTACTTTTGAACATTAGTGTGTTTTCATACGATTAAAATTATTATTTTCAAATGTATCGTATGGAACTCGCTTTAATCATTGTCATGGGTGTAAATGATTTACATGCTCGTTTCTTATGTAAAAAAACATCACTTTTTGACTTTTACACCACTTTTCATCGATTTAATTTTCACGAAATACATCGCAAACGAGCGATACAGGAAATGCGTCCACTTCCCGAAGGGAACTATAATAAGTGCCCATTGAGCTAAAACCATCAGGTGGAAAAGATACATCCATTTGTTGCTTTCCAGAATATTGATATCAATAAACAGTCGCACCAAAAAAGCAGTTAATCCCATCAATAACAGCCAGATAACAAAGAACCAATCGGAGGGTTGCGATTTTTTAGCCAGTGCTTTTTTCTTTTGAATGCGGTCTTTTACAAAATCAACTGTGATAATAAATATCAAGGCACTTTCAACATAACCAAGAATGATAACGAACAGATTTTCTGTACCGAACCAATTCAGAAACACGGTAGTAAATAACAGCGCTAAGTAGGCAAAAACCAATATCAAGTGCTCTAACCATCTGAAATGATTATCATCACAATCTTTGGCACGTTTTTGCGTGAACATGTGAACAAGCAAATCGTTCAAAGCCGTGAGATAGGTTTTCAGCGGCACTTTTACACCTGCTTTTATGATGGTAAAATACCACATTCTCACTAAGTTCGGAGCCAAAATCACTGCAAAAACCGTTGCAATGGCAATCATTTCAAAAAGATGTCCGAAGTGAAGCATACTTTCCAAATTCCACTCTGCCCGATTAGCGAATAATATTACGCCTGCCAACACAGCAAGCATCGCTAAAATGGTTGCGGGGAGATATTTGTAGAATAAACCTGAAAGCCCGGTCCAATCGTATTTAGCTGTAAGCCAGCGACGAAGCGACATCATCAGTTCCCCCGGATTGGCATCCTGAGGGCAGTGTGTGCTACATTCACCGCAATAGTAACATTCCCAGGGTTTTGTAGAAGTAATTATCTCATCTTCAACGCCTAATACACTGTAACGAACCATTTCACGCGGAAATGATGAATCCTTCGTTGAAATAGAACATATAGCTGTACAGTTTCCGCAGTTGTAACATGCGTTGAAATTGAAACCGCCATATTTCTTCAAATTTTTTCCAAATTTCGGATTTATTGTTGCCATTATTTATTCAATATATAAGTGTAATACTCGTCCATATCGTCTAACTGACCGACCTTAATCACGCCGTATTTGAACAGCGTCATTACATAAAAGACCGCATCGTGTTTTTCCATATTAATCTTTTCGGCAATCTGACCGATAGTCAGCTCGCCGTCCGAGAGTGCATCCGTAATTTTACGTTTTATTTGGGTAAATTCCTTCAATTGCTCCGTAACATGAGCAGGCACACCGCGCTTTTCACGCAGGTATTTTGCCGTTTTACCCTTTTCAACTCCATCCATATTTATAAATATTTACGATTTTAGATTTAAAAAATTTACGATTTCTCGAAAATGAAGCAGAAACTAAAACTTCGTGCTTCGTACTTCCATCTTCCGACTTTAAACCAAAGCGTCTATCATTCCCATTATCTGAACATTAGAGAATGCCACTAAATCAATCGCATCTGTCGGGCAAACTGGCGTACACATTCCGCAACCTTTACATAGCGTATTGTTGATTACGGCTACGGTCTTACCTTTATCTTCAACCATCGAAATAGCGTCAAACGGGCATTCAGGAATACAATCACCGCAACCTGTACAAGCCTTGACGTCAATGGTTGCAATTTGTGGGTCTGTTTCTAAAACGCCTTTGCTGATATTGGAATACGATTTTGTAGCAGCCGCAAGTGCTGAATTAACCGATTCAAGAATCGTTTTCGGTCCCTGACATGCACCGGCTATCGTAATCCCGTCTATCACAGTTTCTACCGGACGAAGTTTCATATGCACTTCGTTAAAGAAACGGTCGCGTCCGCGCGGAAGTTTGAACAAAGAACCTACCGTGTCGTTGCTTCGCGGAGCCATTCCGGTAACCAAAACTACCAAATCGGCTTCCACTTCCAACTCTTTTCCGCCGGTCAAAATATCGTTAATTCGTACAACCGGCCTGTTGTTTCTTGCAAAAACTGTCGGTAAGTCGTCTTCATACGATTGCAAGAAAATATCGCCACCTTGCAAAGATTCTGCGTAGAGCAATTCTTGCTTTCCGTACGAACGCACGCCACGCGTAAAGTGGTAATTCTGAATATCTTTGAACTTTTTCCGTGCTTCGATGGCAGCATGAATGGTTGCCGTACAGCAGTAGCGCGAGCAATAGGTGTTTCCGCCTTCCGGCTGACGACTGCCCACACAATAGATATAGGCGATATTTTCTACCTTTTTGCCGTTGTACATCAATTTACCTTTCTCGTGGTCAATAAGCTGTTTGAACTCAGGCAGCGTAATTACATTCGGCACTTTTCCAAATCCGAATTCATCTTCTTTCGGTTTGTAAGGTTCAAATCCGGTAGCCACCAAGACAGACCCCACCGTGATATCAAACTCTTCTTCTTTCTGTTTGATTTTCAATGAGATATTACCGATACTTCCGACATTTCCAATCACTTCCGAATTGAGCAGAATCGATACATTCTGACGCTTTTTCAAATCTTCATGCAGTTGTTTTACAATCATATCGCCGGTTTCTTCGGTCATAAACAGGTCTTTCCATTTAGCTACCCAACCGCCAACTTGCGACTCTTTTTCAATCAAGAATACATGCGTATCTTTTTCGGCAAGAGTGATAGCTGCTTTCATCCCTGTAACGCCTGCTCCGATTACTGCCACGCTGCGTTCAGCTTTTATCTTGGTCGGTTCCAAAGCCTTTGTGGTACGCGATTTGGCAATTGCAGCCTTAACCAACTGAATGGTTTTGTCGGTAGCCGCCGGAAAATTATCAGCGTGTGCCCACGAAGCCTGCTCTCGAATATTGGCATGAACGTAGGTGTATTTATTCAAATCTCCGCGTTCTGTTACATTTCGGAAGGTTACTAAGTGCAATTTCGGTGAACATGAAGCCACAATCACAGCGTCAAGGTTGTGATTTTTAATGTCTTCCACCATTTCGTTCTGATTGGCATCCGAACAAGCAAACATCGTTGTCTTTGCCAACACTATATTATCGTCATTTTCAACAGATTGGCGAACTTTTTCCACATCTACATAGTCGGAAATGTTCCCCCCGCAATGACATATATATACTCCTATTCTTTTTTCCATAAAGCCCCTTTTTATTCCCCGAAGGGGAAAATTAGTTTGTATTTTTCAAATAGACTTTTTAATTTAACAACCACTAAATTGCCCTACTTTAACTCCACTTTTGGGGGGTTGGGGGGCATTTTCCTTCATCAAATAACTTATCGCTTCTGACGATGCCGAACCTGCTGACAGGATAGTATCCGGAATATCCATTGGTGCAGATGCTGTTCCGGCTACAAACACCCCATCAATGTTGGTTTTTGCCGGTGATGTCATCAGTTCCACCTGATCTACGAAGTTAAATCTATCTAATTGCAGATTATCTGCAAACAGTCCTTTGGCTTCATTATTTGGCAAAGCCCCCACGGAAAGCACTACCAAATCATGTTCGGCTTCTTTCAGTTTTCCGGAATTAATATCTTCATAGCGCAGTATCAGACTGCCGTTTTCTTTTTCAGTGATTTTACCAATTTTTCCTTTAACAAAGTTTACCCCCATACCTTTCGCTTGTTCGTAGAATTCTTCAAATCCTTTTCCGAACGAACGAATATTCAGGTAGTAAATGGTAACGTCTGCCATAGGAAGTGCACCCATCAAGAGCTGTGCTTGCTTAATGGAATACATGCAGCAAATTTGTGAGCAGATTGGATTTCCCACGGTTACGTCGCGTGAGCCTGTGCAAAGTACATAAGCTATTTTGTCGGGCATTTTTCCGTCACCGGGACGCAACACATTATTGAAAGGACGTGTAGGTGCAATCAAACGTTCCATTTGCATAGAAGTAACTACGTTTTTGTAAACACCGTATCCGTAACGGGGCATTTTTAGCGGGTCAAACAACTTAAATCCGGTAGAAAGTACGATTGTTTTTACTTGCAAATCATACACTTCTTCCTCCATGGTAAAGTCAATACAGTTTGTGGGGCAAGCTCTCTCACATGCACCGCAAAGCGTACAATTATCAATATCGATAACTGCTGCTTTTGGACTACAAATAGAAAAAGGAATGTATGCCGCTTTCCGTCCCACCAAATTATACTGATATTGGTCTTTGACGTTTACCGGACAAACTTGCTCACATTTTTGACAGGCAGTACAGTCTTCTACATGTACGTAACGTGGTTTTTTGTGAATGGTAGCGGTAAAATTATTTTCTCCGTGCTTTTTAATATTGCTTACTTGACTTCCGGTAAAAAGTGTAATATTCGGATGTCGGGCTATTTCTGAGAATTTCGGCGTAGTAATACAAGCCGAGCAATCGAGCGTTGGAAACACTTTACTCAGGAGAATCATTTTTCCCCCCACGCTGTCATCTTTTTCCACTAAAAGCACCTTAAATCCTGTATTAGCCAAGTTTAGGGCTGCTTCTCCTCCGGCAATTCCCGCACCGATGACAAGAGCATCGTACGTTATATTTTTATTTTGTGTTTTCACGTTTCAGGATGTAATGTTTTGAGTAAATATTCATTAAAGCTTCTGATTTGCTTGACGAATGCATCGCTGCAAACCGAGCAGATTGCCGCCATACGCAGGCGGGCAGGGTCAATGTCTTTGGATTTCATTGCTTCGTGCGTACGGGCAATTACTCGCCCTGTTTTTTCGACACAAGTTTCTCCATATACGCAGTCGGTTCCGTCGGCAGCGATAAATACGCCGTCAAAACCTTTTTCGTAAGCATGAAGTATCCATTTGGTTTTTATTCCACTCGAACACGGCACAGCAATGGTGTAAACCGTAGGTGGATAGTGAAGTTTCAACAATCCGGCCATATCAATAGCCGGGTCGGAAATTTTATCGGTAGAAAAAACCAGAATTTTTGCTGTTTTTCGATTAGCAATTGCCATGATAGTTGACAGAATAATAATTAGTTGACGAGTTTTTGGGAACGTAGAAACAGGTCACTACCTGTTTCTACGTAAAATAGTTTTAGAGGAATTATTTTTTTCTCAAATAAATTTTGAAATATCCGTGCTCTTCCACAGCTCCCAAGTATTCGTGTCCTTGTTTATTGCACCATTTTGGGATATCTACTTTTGTGCCTTCATCTGCTGAAAGAACTTCCATCACTTCATCTTCATCGATGGAGCCGATTGCTTTTTTTACTTCCAAAAGTGGTCCCGGACATGCTGTACCACGCGCGTCAACTGTTTTTGCTACTTCTAAGTTTTTTAATTCTTCTGTTGTCATAATTTTATATTTTAAATAGTTAATAATTGGTTAATTTGTTGATTAGATAAGCGATTGAGATTGAAATTCCCGGCTTTTAAACAAACCATTGCATGGCACTCTCACCTGCATCGGATACAAATGTGGTAGCTCCGGCATAGCGAAGGTGCGGATAATCGATAATTTCTTCTTTTTTGAAGCCCATCAAGTCCATCGACATTTCGCAAACGGTGATTTCTATACCAAGTTCAGCCGCTTGTTGAAACATTTCGTCGAGAGACATCACATTTTTCTTTTTCATCAGACTTTTAATCATTGCAGGTCCCATTCCAGCCATATTCATATTGGAAAGTTTCAGATTATTCTTGCTTTTTGGGAGCATCATGCCAAACATTTTAGAGATAAAATCTTTGCCTTTCGGTTTTTTCTTCGGGTCACGAAGTGCCGCTAATGCCCAGAAAGAGAAAAACAGTTTTACTTTCGTATCCATCGCGGCAGCGGCCAGCGAAATAATCATTACGGCAAGAATTTTATCCATATCACCGGACACAACTGCCATCGACAATTGGTCTTGACGAGTATTTTCAAGACGTTTTACCTTTTTCTGTAAGCCTTCTATCTGTTTTTGTAATTCAGCTATTTGTTGTTCTGTTTCCATATTAATTGATTTTTAATAAGTTACTGTTGATTTAGCGGATAAGATTTCATCAACGACTGTTGCGGCTGCCACAACTTGAGCTCCTTCAATCATATCTTCCGGATTAACATTGCGCTCTTTCAAACATGGAGAGCAAACTAAAACTTTTCCTCCGAACTCGATAAAATCGCTTATTAATTTTTTCATTGGCATAAGACCCGGTGCCTGAATGTGCTCAGCCATTCCTTTTTTCGCCAACATTACAGCGCCTGCCTGCAACACCATAATCACTTCTACATCCACTGTTAAAGCAGCAGTTGCAATTACAAATGGTAAAGTTGCTCTTTCAGGAGTATCTATTCCTGCTGTACTAATAAATACAATTTTTTCCGTATTTGTCATAACAATAAATATTTAGATATTTGTTCCCAGCAAATATATATGATTTTAAGTATTACTCCATAATTTTTAAAGTCTAACGTGTTACTAAATTTTGTGATTTAAATCACATTTACTACATTTGTACTCTTATGAAACACAATTGTTCATCTTGTCAATTTAACGCTTTGGCTGTAAATACGTTAACTCAACGCAGCTTAGAGCAGTTGAATGAAAATCACGCCGTGGTGAGTTTTTCAAAAGGCGATGCTATAATCAAACAGGGAACTTTTTCTACTAATGTCGTTTTTTTACGAAAAGGATTAGTGAAACAACATCTTACAGGACCTTATTACGAACAGATTGTGCGTTTGGTAAAAGCTCCAACTTACCTCGGATTACCAACAACTTTCGGCGACAAAATCAACCAATATTCGATAACAGCTGTTTCAGATGTTGAAATTTGTTTTATAGATATGAAAGTTTTTAAGGAACTGTTGGAAAAGAATCATCAGTTTTCTTATGAAATCATTCTCGAGCTTTGTCGTAATGAATTGGAAAGTTTTCGCCGCTGCGCCAATCGAACGCAAAAACAGTCGCGTGGAAACATTGCCGGATTCTTAGTGGAATTAGCCGATAAAATTTTTGAAAAAGATGAATTTACCCTTCCGCTTAATCAGGTTGAAATCGGGAATTTAATTGATGCTAGTCGTGAAAGCGTGAGTCGTGTTCTGACTGAATTTCATCGTGATAAAATAATACTGATGCGGGGTAGAAATATCAAAATTCTTAATAAAAACTCCCTGGAATTAATCAGTAAAAACGGATAAAAAAATAGTTTATTTCAACAATCCCAATCCGTCTTTTGCCGATTGGTCGGTTGGAGAAATAATTAAAACTGTGTTGAACAGCCGTTTTGCATCGGTTTTTTTGCCGAGAAAGTATTTTGTCCAGGCACTCATTAGAGTAGAGTAGTAGTCGAACGGATACATGGTTTGCACAATATCGAAATATTTCTCTGCCTGAACAAAATCTTGCCGATAATAATAAATATTTCCGAGGGCGTAGTTCACTTTTGAATTTCCTTTATCTAACGAAAGAATTTTTTTATACACTGTTTCTAATTCATCGGTTTTCTTTTGTGCTTCCAGAGGATAGCAAAGCCCCAGTAATGCTTCGGTTGATTTTGGCGCTAAACTTATTGCCTGATTATAAAACTTTTTACTGTTCTCATAATCTTTTGCAAGATAATAGAGCCAGCCAAGGCGCAATGCTTTGTGGTAATCGTATCCATTCAGAACATTTAATTCGCTGATGGCTTTTTGGTAGTCGCCCGATGATTCAAATTTATAACTATTCGCAAAAATTTGCGAAGGATTAACTTGCGCCGAAACAGTTAAGGCAAGAGTAAGTAAAAGAGCTATCAGTCCTTGTTTTTTATTTAGAAGTCCCATAGTAGTGCAATGTTGAATAGGTGATTATTATATTTATATGTTATGTAATCGATTGTAGAATAAGCATATCCTTCGCGTTGTTGCCATTGATATCCGACCGAAATCATCGCCTTTTTGAAATAATAAGAAAGCGACATTGCTGCAATGGCATTTATTGGATTGTAGGTATCATATACCAAAAAAGAACGTTCCGTAATGTAGTTCAAATGATTTCCAATACTTACACTGCCGTCTAACCACAATGGTTTTGCCAACTTTACTCCGAGACTTTGCGAAAAAACAAACTGTTTTTCTTTCCATGCGTTCGGGCTGTAGATTGCTGCAAACTTTGTTTGACCGTAAAAGTCGAGATTTCCAAGCGGATAATAGGTTAATGAGCCTTCGCCCTGATATTGGCTGCCGTTGCCGAAATTGGAATAAGCAACGGCAATTTCGGGTTGTACGTATGTAAATCGTTTATTTAGGAAGGCAAGAGCCGAAAATGCTGAAACGGTTTTCCCCGAATTCATGGAAGCTCTTGAAGCGTTTCCCGGTCCAAAACCATATCCGTTGCTCCTGCTGTAAATAGCTGAATTATCGAAAATTTGAATGTTGTAATAGCCACCCGCCACTCCCAAAGAGATATTGTTTTTGGTGAGAATTTCGAGCGCAGCCACCAATTGATGCTGTTTCAGCTTATCGGTTTGCACAAGTCCGTTTTTGTTGTATTGTTCAAAATTAGTGCTGTATAGTTGATATCCGAGTTTTAGCTTGGAGCGTGCCGAAAGATTAAGACCCAAAGTAAGACTTGTATAAATCATGTCTTGATATTGATTGAGAGAGTCGTATCCCGATAATCGGGAGAGAATATCGGGTTTATTATCGTTAATCATATATCCGCCCGATAGTGAGACGAAGTCCACAGCCGAAGGCTTATAACCGATTGTTGCTAATGTGTGTGGAGGCAATGTTTCGGCTGTGATAGCGGCGTTTTCTTTTTGTCCGCTCAATAGATAAGCATAGTAGAGACTTTCGCGCAAAATAGGGTCATCGGGAGTTTCCGAAAGTGTCTTTTTGTAAAATTCGGCTGCTTTCGCATAATTTTTCAACTCGTAGTAAGCAATCGCTGTTCGATAATTGAGGTAGTAAAAATCGATATTTTGTTCGCGGGCAGCTTTACTCGTTTCAATCAGATTTTTATAATCCTTGTTGAGGTATTGCTGATACGTAAGGCTGTCTATTTGCGTTGAGCTTAAATTGCTTTGTGCGTTTACCGACATAACAGCCGTGGCAATGATTAAAATTATACCCAATCGATACATAATTCTTGTTTTTTGGAGTTAATTTCGATTCTGTTTTTTAAGACCATTACCGATGTTTCTTTTCGGCGACTTTTTAAATGAAACGATACTGTATTTGTATATGTCAGATATACAATTCGTTCAGGGAAATGAATGTTATCCACTTCCGTTAATTCCGATTGATACTTAATGCGGGTAAAAATGGCAAACGGAGCCAAAAAATCCTGAAACCACCGTGTTCCGATAGGGTGTTCTTTGGTTAGTGGAATGGAGTCTTTAATCGGGATTTCTTTTTCGTTGGAAAGCAACAGCTTAAAGCAACTCCGATAGAAAAGATACAATGGCGACGTTTTTTTTCCTTCAAAATCGGTGAAATAGAACATAGTTCCGTCATTTTCGATGTAAACTGTCGATTTTGATTTTTCGCAATAGATATACGTTTTGTTGTACGCATCGGTAGCAATCTGCCACACAAAATCTTCGTTGTTGTATTTCGCGTTGAGAACTTTTCCGGGCTTCATATCGAAAGCATTGAGTAACAACCCCGATGCCGTTACGTTATAAATTGTGCTGTTTTCTTGCGGTATTTTACCTATGTGTAAAACGGGACGTTCCTTTGTCTTTTCGAAAAAGTATCCTATCGGATAGGGATGTGTTACTGCACCAATTTCGGGTGTCAACTGCACCTGAAAATGGATATGAGGCTCGGGAGAGCGACCTGAATTTCCGCAAGCGGCAATTACGCTTCCCTTCGTTACAAAATCGCCGATGCGCACCTTGAAACTGTCTTTTTTCAGGTGACTAATCTGAGTATATAATCCGTTTAAATGGTTTATTATTATGGTGTTACCCCAGTTTTTCTGAGTGTTTACATTATTTATTTCATTATCTTCGGTAATGTTGCTTATCATGTACACATAGCCGTCTGCCGGAGCAAGAACAGGCTTGTTG
>MVZJ01000069.1 GCA_002069095.1 Bacteroidetes bacterium ADurb.BinA174
AGCTTCATTCGACAATGTTTATAAGGCTGTAATACCGTGGGTTTCATACTCACCTGTAAAAAACTTATGGATTGGTGTTTGGGATATATACTCAGCAGGAGATGCTATTTGGACTCACAACCCATTAGATTATAGCCTTGCTACATCCAAACACTTTGTTGATGCGGTTGTCTCTTATCAGTTGCCTTGGTTTCCTCTCACTGTAAAATGGATGACAATATTTGCAGGAAAAGATGCTAATGCCGAAGGAAAAAGAAATTACACTTCCTATGGAGAACTTTCTTATACACATCGCTGGAAAGATTTCAGTGTTTCCGGATGTGTAGGCATGACACCATGGACCGGACTTTACACAAGAGCAGTTGGAGCAGATAAACCCGGCATTAACAACTTAGAATTGAAGTTTCAATACAACTTCAAGCTTTACGAACCTATTACAATGCCTGTATTTACAAAGATTACTTACAATCCTATTGCTAATAGTGATAAGTTTCTTTTTCAGGCAGGCGCAAGTCTATTAATTCCTTACAAATTTTAAATAAATAATTAACGTGATGCAAACAACAACTACTACTTACAAAGGAAATGATAAAGTACTATTTGGCTTTATACTTTCCGTATTAACTTTTTGGCTTTTTGCCAACTCAATGATGAACGTATCGCCTGTCATGACCGAAGCATTGGGCATGGATGCGAATACAATGAATATTGCCGTATCACTTGCTGCCCTATTTTCAGGGATTTTCATAGTCGTTATAGGTGGATTAGCTGATAGTATCGGACGAGTAAAAACGTTCAGAGTAGGTCTTTATTTAGCAATTGTAGGTTCTCTCTTGGTAGGACTATCGCCCAAGGGTGATCTTGCCGTACCGATGCTTCTTATAGGACGTGCTTTTCAAGGACTTTCTGCTGCATTCGTAATGCCCACAAGTTTGGGTATGATTAAAATTTTCTGGGAAGGCAAAGAGCGTCAACGCGCTATCAGTCTTTGGTCTATTGGTACATTTGGTGGTTCAGGACTAAGCTCGCTTACAGGTGGAATTATTGCATCGAACCTTGGTTGGAGATGGATTTTCTTTTTTGCTATTATTGTTGCAGTTATCGCTCTACTTTTGACAAAAGAACTTCCCGAAAACAAACGCGAAGGAGCAGGCAAATACAAAATCGACTGGGGTGGAATTATCATGTTTATGATTGCAATGGTTGCGTTGCAAGTTTTCATTACTAACGGTAACAGATTTGGTTGGACAAGTACTATAACAATTATTTTAATCGCTGTTACCATAGTGTTCGGATACCTATTTATTCGTATCGAAAACAAAGTACCTTATGCTTTTGTTGATTTTAAATTGTTCAAAAACAAAGTATTTACAGGTGCTACGTTAGCAAACTTTTTCATTAACGGAACAGCAGGTCTGCTGATTGTTTCACTTACGTTAATGCAACGCGCAGCACAGTTTTCTGCTATGGAAGCAGGATTGCTAACCTTAGGTTTTGCTATTGCCGTGATTTTATTTATCCGTGTGGGTGAAAAACTATTGCAAAAATTCGGTGCGAAAAAGCCGATTATCTGGGGTGCGTTAATTATTAGTGCGGCTATTTTATTGCTGATGCAAACACAAATAATGACCGGACAATATGTTGTTTTGGCAGTTATCGCTTATTCGATGTTCGGATTGGGCTTAGCTTTCTTTGCAACTCCTGCCACCGATGCAGCTCTGTCTAATTTGCCCGACAGTCAGGCAGGTAGCGGCGCCGGTATTTTCAAAATGGCTTCGTCATTAGGAACAAGTTTCGGAGTTGCCATAGCAGCCGGAATTTACACTGCGGTAGTAAGCAGAACTGAACCAATAGCATGGTTAGGCAAAATTGTGCCTTTCGTAGGAAGACAAGATAATGTTATTATCCGTCAAGGAGCAATGTTAGGATTGGCTTTCTGTTTGTTATTGGCTATTTTGGTGATTGTTACAGTAGTGGCAATGATTCCGGATAAGAAAAAAGCAAAATAGTGTGAAATAGTTGTTTTTCAGAATAATTCATTTCAAATCTTTTAACTTGTAAAAGTTATTGACACAAAGCATTTTATGAAAAATAACTTATTAACCTCACCTAACCCCTAAAAGAGAGAACGAAGTATGCCGAATAATGAACAGAAATAAACTCAACAATACACAGCCTCCTAATTCCCCCCTATCGGGGGGATTAAAGGGGGCTATTTCTTGTTTATACCTCGCTCCTATTGAATATTATTCCGTTCTTTTCCGTTCTAAAAGCGTCATCGTCGAAATTCACGATAACTACCAAAAGCAATCGTATCGTAACCGGTGCAACATTGTTGGGGCCAACGGATTGATGCCATTGAGCATTCCGATAGAAAAACCTGAAACCGTAAAGTGTAAGATGAAAGACATTCGTATTGCCGATCACGGCAACTGGCGTCATCTACACTGGAATGCCATAATATCGGCATATAATTCCACTCCATTTTTTGAGTATTACGCCGATGAGTTACAACCTTTTTACGAAAAAAGAATCCTGTTTCTGGCCGATTTCAATCTACAACTCCATCAACTGATTTGCCGATGGTTACAAATTGATATACAAACAGAAATCTCATCGAAATACATCACCGAAATTCCCGAAGGAATTTCGGATTTCAGAGAAACCATCCACCCGAAACGTCCCTCCGGTTTTACGACCAAGCCCTATTATCAGGTTTTTAGCGAAAAATTGGGTTTTATTCAAAATGCAAGCATTATCGATTTATTGTTCAATATGGGCAATGAAGCAAGGTTGTATTTGTAATAAACGGTCAAATCTTTAATTTTTTCTTACCTTTGTAACCTTAAAATCAAAATTATGAGCAGAAGAACGAGAGTACGTTTCGCCCCCAGTCCTACCGGTCCGCTTCATATCGGCGGAGTTCGCACAGCACTATATAACTACCTGTTTGCCAAACAACAAGGCGGAGATTTTATTCTTCGAATTGAAGATACCGACTCCACCCGATTTGTTCCCGGCGCAGAAGAATACATTCAGGAAACTTTCGACTGGTTGAGATTGCCTTTCGATGAAAGCCCCGCCAAAGGCGGAGATTTCGGGCCTTACCGTCAATCGGAACGAAAAGATATTTACAAAAAATATGTTGACCAACTGTTGGAAAACAAATTAGCATATATCGCATTCGACACACCTGAAGAGTTGGAACAGAAACGCAACGAAATAGCTAATTTTCAATACGATGCATCAACAAGATTGCAAATGTGCAATTCGCTAACATTGTCCGGCGAAGAAGTGAAAACATTAATCGATAACGGAACACAATGTGTTGTCCGTATAAAAATTGAACCCGATATCGACATCACCGTAAACGACTTAATCCGTGGCAAAGTAATTATCAACTCATCCGTTTTAGACGATAAAGTTATTTACAAATCTTCCGACCAACTTCCAACCTATCACTTAGCCAACGTGGTGGACGATCATTTAATGCAGATTTCTCACGTTATCCGCGGCGAAGAATGGCTGCCTTCGGCACCGTTGCACGTGTGGCTTTACCGTAGTTTCGGATGGGAAGACACCATGCCGCAATTTGCCCATCTTCCGCTGCTTCTCAAACCCGAAGGCAACGGAAAACTCAGCAAACGCGACGGCGACCGGCTCGGATTTCCAGTTTTTCCGCTGGAATGGAAAGACCCACAATCAGGAGAAATCTCTTCAGGATACCGCGAAAGCGGTTATTTGACGCAAGCCGTTGTTAATTTTCTGGCATTATTGGGATGGAATCCGGGAACGGAACAGGAGATTTTTTCGCTTGATGAACTGGTACAAGCCTTTTCGTTTGATCGTTGCAGCAAAAGCGGCGCCAAGTTCGATTTTGAAAAGGCCAAGTGGTTCAACCACAAATACATTCAGGAAACGCCCAACGATGTACTCGCCGGAATGTTAGAGCCCATTCTGAAAGAAAAAAACATTTCTTTCGAAAAAAAATACGTCGCCAAGGTTTTCGGATTGGTAAAAGAACGGGTGAATTTCGTGAAAGAATTGTGGGAACAGGCGTCGTTTTTCTTTGTCGCTCCAACGTCATACGACGAAAAAACGGTGAAAAAACGCTGGAAAGCCGAAACGCCAGCACAACTTTCGGAACTCATCAGCGTACTACAAAATATCGACGATTTCTCTTCCGAGAATCAGGAAATAACAGTAAAACAGTGGATTGAAGGCAGAAATTATCACCTCGGAAACATTATGAACGGTTTTCGGTTAGCGGTAGTCGGCGAAAGCAAAGGACCGCACATGTTCGATATCTCCGCCCTTATCGGAAAACAGGAAACTATCGACCGCCTAACGAAAGCTATAAAGGAAATTCCTGCCCCGAAAAACAATTAATCGATAATGTCTCAAAACAATACGCTGTTTATTTTGTTTAACTTAAAAGTCTTAATAGAATATTCATTTGAGATTTTTAGGTTAAAAATAACAAATAACCATTGTTCGAATTTATGAACTTAAAGTCAAAAAGAAAATTCAGACTGCGAACCCGTTTTTTTGTACCTGCTATTTTCATACTGGCAATTACATTAATCACATTATTGTTCCCGCGACAAGGAGAATTCAAGTATTCGTTCAGCGAAGGAAGGCCTTGGCAGTACGGACTTTTGACCGCCCCATTCGATTTTCCGATTTACAAACCCGCAGTTCAGCTTAAAGAGGAACAAGACAGTATTCTGCGTTATTATGAACCGTATTATATCATTGACGAGAGTATTGAAAAAAATACAATGGCTGAATTTGACGCCGATTTAAACCTGAGCACAAAACTTAAGAACCTTCCGCCGGCTTACATTCTTCATCTTAGAAACAGTTTGCAGAAAATTTATCAGGCGGGAATTATGCGATCGGAAGATTACGACAGGATTTTCAATTCCGAAACACAATCCCTGCGGCTAAAAAAGGGAAATTTAGCCGAATCTAAAAACATTGAAGTATTCAATACTATTCGCTCGGCTTACGAGCAACTTCTCGATAATACTCCCCAAAATATGGATGTCGAAATGATACGTTCGGCAGACGTGAATAAATATATCCGCGAAAATATTGTTTACGACGCTTCCACATCCGAAAAAGCAAGGGAAGAATTCATCCAGCAAATATCGCCGTCCACAGGAATGGTGCAAATGGGACAACGTATTATAGATCAGGGAGAAATCGTAAACACTCACACATTCGAAGTATTGAATTCGCTCAAACGGGTTACGGAAGAGCGAAGCGGCAGAACAGGTTCAAACGGATGGATTATTTTCGGGCAACTCCTGCTTGTGGTTCTTTTATTCGGAGCGTTTTATGCGTATTTGCTCTTTTTCAGACCGCACGAATTCAAAAACAGGAAGCACGTTATGTTTATGCTTTTACTGATAACGACTTTCGTGGCACTAACGGCAATTACCAGCCAGCTTAATCTCTTCAACGTATATATCATTCCTTATGCCATAGTCACCATTCTGATAAGAACATTTATCGACTCGCGTACGGCGCTGTTTGCCAGCTTGGTCACTATTATTCTAAGCTCGCTCATGGTTCCGTTTCCGTTCGAATTCATTGTTATGCAGATTGCGGTAGCCATGGTATCGATATTTATGCTGAAAGAACTATCGGAACGCTATCAATTAATACGCAGTTCGTTTTTCATCTTGTTAGCTTACAGTTTAATTTATATCGGTTTGGTAATGCATCTGGAAGGAAGTATCAACAAAATTGATCCGGTTATCTTTCTTTATTTTTTCATCAATTTCATTTTCATTTTGTTCTCCTATTCGCTGATATATCTTATCGAAAAATCTTTCGGATTTATATCGGGTGTAAGTCTGGTTGAACTATCTAATATCAACAAGCCGTTACTGAAAGAATTGTCTGAAAAAGCGCCGGGAACTTTCCAGCATTCGTTGCAGGTTTCCAACTTGGGTATGGCAGCGGCTGTTAAAATTGGCGCTAATGCTTCGCTGATAAGAACCGGAGCGTTGTATCACGATATCGGAAAGATGATGAACCCCGCTTTTTTCACAGAAAATCAGTCGCCTGGGATGAATCCGCATTTAGGACTTCCGTTCGAAGAAAGTGCACGCATTATCATTAATCACGTGAAAGACGGTGTTAAAATAGCACAAAAAAATGGCCTGCCGCAGCAGATCATCGATTTTATTGAAACACACCACGGAACAAGTATGCCCAAATACTTTTATATTTCGTGGAAAAATGCCAATCCCGGAAAAGAAATTAACGAAAACCTGTTCCGCTACCCAGGTCCAAATCCATTTTCGAAAGAAACGGCCATTATGATGATGGCCGATGCAGTGGAAGCGGCGTCAAGAAGCTTACCGGAGTACAACGAAGAGAGTATCCGGAATTTGGTGGATAAACTTATCGATTCGCAGGTGGAAGAAGGATATTTTAAACTCGCTCCTATCACTTTCCGTGACATTGCGGGCATAAAGGATATTTTCGTGCAAAAGTTGAAAATCATTTACCACACGCGAATTGCATATCCCACGCTTAATGCGCCTCAACCAAAGCCAAAATTAGTTGAGTAACTCGGCAATCTTAGGTTCTAACTTTACTACTTCGATATTTTTATCGACAATAACGCCCTGTGGATCAATCAGGTAACTTATCGGAAGCCATCTCACGGCGTACGCTTTCAGTTCGTTGCTATTCCAGCCGCCTTCGGAAATAAGTTGAGTCCAGTTCAGACCGTCTTTTTCAATTGCATTCAACCAACGCTCACTATCTTCATCGATGGAAACGCCTAAAACGGTGAGATTCTTGCTTTTATATTGATTGTAAATCTTAACCAGCGCCGCACTTGCTTTGCGGCAATCGGGGCACCACGATGCCCAGAAATCGATTAACACGTATTTGCCGCGCAGTGAACTCAAAGTCAGTGTATCGCCTTGCATGGTTTGAAGTGCGAAATCGGGAGCGGTTTTTCCCGGCAAAACATTTTCAAGTGCTATCAGATTATCATCGATTTCCTTCACATACGGATGGTTGTTCAACGAGTCCGAAAGTTTTTCTCTAATGAATTTAAGCCGGTTGTAGTCGTATTTATAAATGTTTCTGTTCAGAAAATACACCGCCACAGGCGAAGCCGGATTTGCCAGCAAGAAACTGTCGGAATTCAGTGTTCCCTTTAGGTTTTCGGGTAAAACCCGGTAAAACGTTTCTGCATTTTCCGAACCTTCCAGTTTTGTAATTTCCCAATCACTCGATAAATCTACACTCAACGGATTGTTATCCAGAAAAATTTGTGCTCTTTTGAATTTTTGTGAAGGAGTTATAATACAAACCGAAGATTCGGCAACAGTGCCTGTGAAAGTGAATTTTCCATCCGTAATTTCTGTGGAATCCAGGTCAATATATTTTCTGTTCTTATACTCCTGTAAATAAACCTTTCCGGTAATTTCGTTTGCCACGTTTCCGGTTATCGAAAATTGGTTGCTCTCTTTGATTGGTTTACAAGCCAAAACCAACACCGCAAGCAGTAATAAAAATGATGTTTTTTTCATTGTTGTAACTATATTTATGATTTTGTTTGTTCTTAATTGAAGTTTTACCCTTTTGCCGAAGGCACAGGATTTATTACCAGATATTTTTGTGCAGCTTTAATTTCGAGATAAGAGAAATCTTTGCCTAACGCTTCTTTCGCTTCGCTCGATGTTTTGCAGTCGGGATTTTGGGCGTAAAAATCGATGATTTTTTGTACTTTTTCTGCCGATACGAAATCCTCCACACGTGTTTCACCCGTCGGGATAAACGAAACCAAATGCCCTTCGATGGTCGTGGTTGCCAAACCGCGTTCTTTCGCAATTTCGCGAATAGTTTGTCCCGCCTGAAACATTCGCAAACTGATACGACGCGTTTCGCCCTTAACCAGCTTAACGGTAGGTTTTGCTGTTTCGGTAACAGGAGCGGGAACAACGGGAGCATTAATTACACCAAGCACATCCGATATATTAAACGGTTGCGTGAGGCGACGACAAATTTCGGTCGTTTTTTCTAATTGCTGTTTTTTTCGTTCGAAAAAGAGCAACATATCGTACACCTCTTTTTGTTTCTTTTTGGTGCGTGGCTGTTTTTTGAGTTCTGCGATAAAGTTTTCTAACGGTAGAATTATATCGTTACCAAGCGCTTCGGAAAACCACGATGCAGCAGAACTCACCCGATTATGTAACTGCATGTAATCACACGATTCGCCTTCCTTTTGCGGTAAAATACGACGCAGTTGCATAATGAACTTGTCGGCGGTTTCGACTTGCCCTGCCAGCTTTTTCAACGATTTGTTCAGTTCTTCTAAAACTTCATCATCTTCATCGTCAAACAAATCCGACTTTTTATCGTCCAAATACTCCTTCAACATCAAATAGCCTCTGTTCCACTCAAACGTTTTTATCACTTGCGCGTGAATATATGCCAACTGTTCCTTTTCGAGTAAAGCAGGCAGGTCTTTCTCCTCTTCGCGTTCTTGCTGTGAAAAGTCAACCACTTTCGTATCGGTAGATATGCTCGACGGCGATATTTTCGAACGCAGAACCAATCCTTCCAAACTACTCAACCGACTCAAAGCCACATACACTTGCCCCGATGCAAACGATGCTCCGGCATCGATAATTGCACGGTCGAACGTAAGTCCCTGACTTTTGTGAATGGTTATTGCCCACGCCAAACGAATAGGGAATTGCGAAAAAGAACCTAACTCTTCTTCATCAACCGTATCGCTTTCGGAGTTATATGAATACTTAACATTCAGCCACTTTTCTCGTTTCAGCAGTAACGGCTCTTCTTTATTCTTGAAGATTATTTGAATTTCATCATCAAATAAATCACCAACTATACCGATTTTACCGTTATAAAAACGTCTGTCCTCTCCTTTATCGTTTTTGACAAACATTATTTGCGCACCTTTTTTCAACTGTAGCGTTTTTTCGGTCGGATACATTCTCTCGGGAAAGTCGCGCGAAGTTTCAGCCTCGAAGGTGTACATTTTTCCGTCAAGATTTTCGAGTTCGGTACTGTTTATGTTGTCGGCAAGGTAATTGTGCGATGTAAGTGTGATATACTCATCTTCGCGACACGGTTTAAAACCGGGATTATAATAGCTGTTCAACTTTTGCAATTCGGCATTATCGAGGATATTATTTCTGATTTTATTAAGCAAGTCTATAAAATCTTCGTTGCTTTGGCGATATATTTTTTTGAGCTCGATATAAAGCGGATTCGCCTCTTTGATAACATGCGCATCGAAAAAATAGGGACTTCTGTAATATGGTTTTAGCAGTTGTTCTTCATTGGGTTTAAGCACGGGCGGAAGCTGCATCATATCGCCGATAAAAAGCATTTGCACACCGCCAAACGGCTGAGCGTAATTGCGCCGAACGGTTTTCAACACAAAGTCAATGGCATCCATCATATCGGCACGCACCATCGAAACCTCATCAATGATAAGCAACTCCAATTCGCGAATTAACGTCAATCGCTGACGATTAAACTTTAATTTTGCCTTTAATTGCGGACGCGTAAATACCAACCCGTCAAACTCCGAAACATCGGTCAACAGCGTATCCGATGGCAAAAACGTCCCCCACGGCAGCAACAAAAAGGAGTGTATAGTAGTGCCTCCGGCATTGATGGCTGCTACGCCCGTGGGAGCCACCACCGCTAATTTCTTGGCAGAATGCTCTTTAATAAAGTGCAAAAAAGTGGTCTTACCGGTTCCCGCTTTTCCAGTGAGAAAAACGTTCCGGTTGGTGTGATTGATAAAAGATGCTGCTTGGTTAAACATATTCCGTTGATTTTCGAATTACGATTTACGAATTACGATTTGGGATTAGAAAATAAAGAGCAATGTCTTATTCTCACAAAATCATTCCCATTCAATGGTTGCCGGCGGTTTCGATGAAATATCATATACAACCCTGTTTACGCCTTTTACTTTATTGATAATTTCGTTGGATACCTTCGCCAAAAACTCGTAAGGCAGATGTGCCCAATCGGCAGTCATAGCATCGGTAGAAGTTACAGCACGCAAAGCGATGGTGTTTTCGTAGGTGCGCTCATCGCCCATCACGCCCACCGATTGCACAGGAAGCAAAATGGCTCCGGCTTGCCAAACTTTGTCGTAAAGTCCCGAAGAACGTAGGTTTGAAATAAAAATATCGTCGGCCTCTTGTGCGATACGTACTTTTTCGGGTGTAATATCGCCTAAAATACGGATTCCCAAACCGGGGCCGGGAAACGGGTGACGATGAATAAGA
>MVZJ01000070.1 GCA_002069095.1 Bacteroidetes bacterium ADurb.BinA174
CCTGTATCCAAAGGCTGATGCATTCGAATTGTACATAATTTAAGCCGCTTTAACCCACAGGGAAAAACTTGCGAACTCAATATCATCAGTTGTAGCCCTTTGCTTCATCACCCATCATCCATCAATTTGCATCCTGTTCACGAATTTCCACCCTCCGTATTTTTCCGCTGATGGTTTTCGGCAATTCGTTAACAAATTCGATGATGCGGGGGTACTTGTAGGGGGCGGTGACGTTTTTCACGTGCTTCTGAATGTCTCGCACCAGTTCGTCGCCTGCCTTATCTTTGTACTGCGGCGAGAGAACGATCGTGGCCTTGATGACCTGCCCTCGGATTTCATCGGGAACGCCGGTGATGGCGCATTCCACCACGGCAGGGTGCGTCATGACAGCGCTTTCCACTTCGAAGGGGCCAATGCGGTAACCCGAACTCTTTATGATGTCGTCCGTCCGTCCCACGAACCAGTAATAGCCGTCTTCGTCGCGCCATGCCATATCGCCCGTGCGGTAAAGATTGTCGGAATACACGCTTCGGGTGAGCTCTTCGTCGCGGTAGTAGCCCATGAATAGGGCAAGCGGCCGGCCTTCATCGGTGCGAAACACAATTTCGCCCTGTTCGCCGTCTTCGGCAGAGCGTCCGTCGTGTGTGAGCAAATCCATTTTGTATAGCGGATTAGGCACGCCCATAGCTCCGGGCTTAGGTTCCATCCACGGAAAGGTGATGATGGTGGGAGCCGTTTCGGTCTGGCCGAAAGCTTCCATCATTTTTATTCCGGTTTGCCGATAAAAGGTTTCGAAAACCGAAGGGTTGAGGGCTTCTCCGGCAGTGGTGCAGTACTCCAGCGCCGACAGGTCGTATTGACTGAGGTCTTCACGGATAAGAAATCGGAAGATGGTTGGCGGGGCGCAAAACGATGTTACCTTGTGTCTCGCCATCATCGCCAAGACGTCGGCGGGAATGAACCGCCCTTCGAAATCATAAACGAAAACAGCCGCACCCACAATCCATTGTCCGTACAGTTTTCCCCACACGGCTTTTGCCCAGCCGGTGTCGGCAATTGTAAGGTGTAAGCTGTTTTCATGCACGTTGTGCCAGAATTTAGCAGTTGTAATGTGCCCCAAAGGATAAGTATAATCGTGGATAACCATTTTAGGTTGTCCTGTGGTTCCCGATGTAAAATAGAGAACCATTATATCTTCGTTTTTATTTACGTTTGAGGGTTTTACAAATTCAGAGGCATTTTTAACACCGTTATAAAAACTTACCCAACCATTGGGAACGCTTTCACTCATTAAAATTCGATGCTCAACGCTGGGCGAACTTTCCATAGCCGAATTTACATGGTTGATGAGGTTCTTGTCATCGGTTGCTACGATGGCTTTGATACTTGCGGCATTGTTTCGGTAAATTATATCTTTATCGGTAAGCAAATGCGTTGCCGGAATTGCCACTGCTCCAATTTTGTGTAATGCGATAATGGTTTGCCAAAATTCGATATTGCGTTTGAGAATAATCATCACTTTATCACCTTTACCGATACCGAGCGATTGAAGAAACGACGCTGTTTTGTCTGATAGCGTTTTTACCTCTCCAAATGATAAATCGCGATGTGCTCCTTTATCGTTTGTCCAGCACAGTGCACGTTTATTGGGATTGGTTTTCGCCCATTCATCCACAATATCGTAAGCGAAATTGAAGTTCTCCGGAACATCAATATGATAATTTTCAACAAAATCCCGATAGGATTCGAATGTTGTTTTCTTTACGAATCTTTCTAACATGATAACCTTATAATATAGAGTAATAAATTTTTAACTCTTCAACTTCCGATGCCTACGGATAAAGAATGACGGCAAGAAACTTCACCGATTTTTCGTTCAATGCTTTCATGCCGTGTGGAAGTGTTGAATCGAAATAAATGCTGTCGCCTTGGTTCAGAATCACATCTTTGCCGTTAATGTGCAACATCATACTTCCCTCAAGAACCATGTTAAATTCCTGTCCGGGATGTATGTTTTCGAAAAAATCTTCTCCCTTGGGCTTAGGCTCAACCGTTACAACGAAAACTTCGGCCACGTTATTGGTAAAGCCTGCGGTAAGCGATTGATATTTGTATGCCGAAACACGCTCTACACTTACACCTTTATCTTTTCGGGTAACGAAATAGGAGTTCATGCGCGGTTCGGTTCCAAACATGAGAGTGGAAATATCTACGTTAAATTCGCGCTCAATGCGTTGTAAAAACGATACGGAAATATCGCGCTCGCCGGTTTCGTAATGAATATAATCATCTACATCTACTTCGAGACGTTGCGCCATTTCTTCGGGCGAATAATCGAATGCGTCGCGCAATCCTTTTATGCGTTCGCCAATTTGACTTAAATCGGTTCTCATATTTTTTGTATTAAAGACGTGCAAAGTTAATTATTAGTTTTGAGTTATGAAAGATCGGGGTGCAAGATGCGGTCATCCAACATCCATCCATTTCAAATAAACAAATACAAACTAATTGCCATAACCGCCATTCCGATAACCAACCCAATAATGGAAAGATGATGTTTCCCGTATTTCCCGGCGCTTGGCAACAGTTCGTCCAATGAAATAAAAATCATAATTCCTGCTACCGCAGAAAGGATAAACGCATCCAATACGGGATTCCAGAACGGAAGCAGGAACAAAAACGCGATTATGGCGCCAACCGGCTCTGCCAAACCCGATGAGAAGGATAACCAAAACGCTTTTTTACGGCTTCCGGTGGCGTGGTATATAGGGACAGCAACGGCAATCCCTTCGGGAATGTTGTGAATGGCAATGGCGAGCGTGATGGGAATAGCAATTTCGAGTGAGTTAAGCGCCGACATGAATGTGGCGATTCCTTCGGGGAAATTGTGGATTGCTATGGTTATAGCGGTAATTATTCCGGTATGTTTCAGTCGCTTGTGATTGCGCATTTCTTCTACGCCGTGTATTTCGTGCGGGTTTGCCGATTCGGGAACTAAAAAGTCGATAAGCGCGATAAACGCAATACCGCCAAATAATCCGAAAATTGTATAAAGTGTTGCGCTTTTTGCTCCGAATTCCTGAGTTAGTAAATCCAGTGAATTAGGCAGCATTTCCATAAACGAAACGTAAATCATTACGCCTGCCGATAATCCTAAGGCGAAACTTAAGAAATTGGTGTTTGTACGTTTGGCAATAAGTGCAATAAGACTGCCAATTCCGGTGGATAGTCCGGCGAAAAGCGTGAGTAGAAAGGCAATAATGATAGTTTGGCTGTTCATTGTTGGGGTTGTGAGTTACGGGTTGCAAATTGTGAGAGAGTTTACAGGAGGTGTTTACATTTCGATATCCGGCTCGGTTATCAGTCAATTATTATTTCCTCCAATATTTCTCGATGAATACTTCCATTGCTTGCTACCAGTTCTTTATTGAAAATGTAGTTGTCTCCGCCCGAAAAATCAGTACTTTTGCCTCCGGCGCATTCAAGAATAAAGCAACCGGCTGCAACATCCCACGGCGATAAACCAGAGTGGAAATAAGCGTCGCTTCTGCCGCAGGCAATATAACAAATTTCAACCGCTGCAGAACCTTTTATGCGAAAACTGCATTTGCGGAATTGTTCTATGGCATTGCGGAGTATCTTTTCGCCACGACCGTCGAGCGAGTAAGGAATGCCGAAACCGATGTATCCGTTGGTAAGTGAATTGTGCGAACTTACTTTTATGGGATTACCGTTAAGAGTAGCTTTGCCTTTTTCGGTCGCGGAATAAAGTTCGTTGGCAATGGGGTCGTAAACAACACCTAATACCATTTTCTTGTTTTTCATCAACGCGATACTTACCGAATACGGCGTGTCGCCGTGCACATAGTTTGTTGTTCCGTCTAAGGGGTCGATAATCCACGTGTATTTGCCTTCGGCATACGAAACGGTGCCTTCTTCGGTAAGGAAAGTAGCATCGGGAATTAATTTTTCCAACTTTTTTACCAGCATTTTTTCCGCTTCCATATCGATATGCGTTACGAAATTGCGGGTCCCTTTAAGCTCAATTTCCGATTGTTGTAGCTTTGTCTGTTCGGTTTTAAGAAATTCTCCTACACAAAGGGCAATTTGAGAAACTTGGTCTTTTATATTTTCAATATCCATAGTTGTATTAAGTATGAGACATAAATTATATATGAATATCCGTAATTATTCCTAAACAGGCTAAAAGCCCGACTTACCAAACTGTCTCGTCTTATTTATCCGGATACATTGAGTCCCACCAACGTGAGTCGCCTTTCAGCCACTTAGAGAACCATGCATAAATGGCATTATTCCATGCAATGCGTTTATTATAATCGTAAATAGCGTGATTTTCACCTTCAACCTGAATAAATTCAACGGGTTTATTCAGTAGTTTTAAAGCAGTGTACATTTGTATGCTTTCGCCAATGGGCACGTTGGTATCGGCAGTTCCATGCAATAATAAAAGCGGTGTTTTAATTTTGTCGGCATGGAAGAGCGGACTTTGTTCCGTGTAAAGTTTGGGGTTGTTCCACGGATAGCTTCCAGCGCTGGCGCCCGAACTGTAAGAGTAGCCCCAATAGCCTTCGCCCCAATAGCTTGTGATATTGCTTATTCCGGCATGTGAAACCGATGCTGCAAATATATCTGTCTGGGTAATAAGGTATTGTGTCATGAAGCCGCCGTAGGACGCACCTATATTGCCGATTTTTGTGCCATCTACAAACGAATGAGCGGCAACAAATTTCTGCACACCCTCAATAATTTCTTCTGCCGTTTGGTTTCCCCATGCATTTACGTGCCGTGCTGAAAACTCTTGTCCATAACCGGTTGTTCCACTCGGTTGCAGCGTGTAAACTACAAAATCTTGCGCGGCATAAACGTGTAGCGGATAAGTGCTTTCGAATGTACGCGATGTAGGACTTGTTCCGCCGTAATAATATACAATGAGCGGATATTTTTTGTTTGGATTAAAATTGGGCGGCAGGTAATATCGGCCTTCGATTTGGTCGCCGAAGGAGCTTTTGAAGCTCCAGTCTTTTACTTCGCCGAGCGTGAGTTTGCTTAATCTATCGGCGTATGGGTCCGAAATCAAAGTCGATTCCATTGTTTTCAGGTTGAGTAAATAGCTGCGGTTTGAATTGGATGTGCTTACGCCCGTATATGTTGCCCACGGCGCATTTTCTGCTATGTTGAATGAACGGATAACATCTTCTTTTAATGGCAGTTTATCAAACTTTTTTGTTTTTGTGGAATATCGATACACGTTAGCGCGGTCGCCTTCTTCCACCCGATAATAAATGAAATTATCCAACACGTTCCATTCTTGCGCGTTGATGGTAGGATTAAAGTTTTTGGTTACCGCTTCTATGCTCTTGGTTTCCAAATCCATAATATAGGATTGTGTATCGTAGCTGTTGGCAATTTGCCCGGGTTTGATATTCAGCCCGATACCGTTAAATGCCTCGGGAGCTCCGTGAATGAGTAATTGTTTGCCGTTGGGCGAAAACTGCGCCGAATACGTGAAAGTCTGGTCTTTCCACACGGTGTCAACAACCATAGTTTGTAGATTGAGCAAATACATGGAGCTTTTGCTGAAAGGGCGTTCGGCAAGGTCTTCTTCCGATGTGGAAAAGAGCAGATACATCAAATCGTTAGTAACATCGTTGAACGATGCCGTTTGACGACCAAAAGTGAGTTGCTGCGTAAGACCGGTATCGAAAAAATGACGATAGAGAAAATATCGGTCGCGATAGCTCGACTGGCGGTCGTCAATACCAATCAAGCGTTTCAATCCGTTCGGATTGCTAACTGTAATTGATTCTTTCGAAGAAAAAAACATCGATTTCTCGTCAGGAGCGATATAGAAGTTCTCTTTCGGAAGATTTTGCGCCACAACTTTCGTTTCCATGTTTAGTGGTTCCAGCGTGTAGAGCGTTCTTCCGTTTTCATCGTCGGTAACGTAATAGAGCAAATCCGATTTCGGCATCCAATTTAGTTGTGAACGGTTTGCCGATTCCGATAAAATAGCCCGTTTTTGCCGCGAATCGTAAATTTCGGTATAGCTGCGGCTTTGTCCACCCGCAAGGGTTTCCCTAAGGTTCAACAATACGAAACGACCGCTTGGCGAAATGGATGAACTGTTTACGCGTTTCCCTTCCAAGATATCATTGATGTTGATTCTACGAGCATTAACGTTGTTGAAAGTGTAGGTTAAAAGCGAGTCCTCTTTTTCGGGTTTTAACTCAATTTTAACTGCGGGATTTGTTTTGTTTTCACCCGAAGACAACATTTTAATCACTATTCGCGCATTGTTTGTAAATCCGTTTAAATTGGTATCAACCGAACCTGCTTTGTGCAAACTGTCGTTTACCTGTGTTTTTGTGGCGCGTTTCACATCGTCTACCCACAATTCGAGCATATTGGGCGATGTAACGGTAAGTTTTCCTTTTCCATATCGGTCACCGGTAACGAAAAACGAAAGCAACTGAAATGCGAATCCGTTTTGCGGTTTCGATAAATGGAAAAAACCCGCCGTGTCGGGTGTTAATTCGGTGGAAAAACGCTCGTGCTCCGGAAACGAAATGGCCGAGGCGAGCAAAGTTTCATCAGAAAATTTGACATCTTTCAGATTTACACTATCCAATAAAACCGGTTTTTGCACGGCGATTGGACCGAAAGAATAGAGCTTTGTCGGCATAAACTTTTGTTGTGCCGAGAGTTGTAAAAGCGCTGTAAGTGCGAGTAAAAGGAATTTGTATTTCATATTTTGTTTTATTTTATTACTGATTATCTATTTTTTAGATTTCTCACTTCGTTAGAAACAACAACCGGCAGTGTATATTTTGCACTTGGTTTGTCATTACCTAAGGACGATTCTTCAAATTCTGAGCAAAATAAAGAATCTCAAATTTCTTTGTTTTTCCAGACAAAACAATTATCGAAACGGATATCGGTTTCTTTCTCAAAAAAAGCGTAAACCGATGAGCCCGAACCCGACATAGAAGCATAAACCGCTCCTCGATCGTATAATTGCTCTTTAATCTTACAAATTTCGAAATATTTTTTGAAAACCGAAGGTTCAAAATCGTTTTTCATCACTTCTTTCCATTCGGAAACGGGTTTTTTGATAATTTTTTTCAGGGATATTTCCGGTTGTTTGGGTGAAACCATCGAGTAAGCGTCTATAGTTGGAACAAAAATATCAGGTTTTACCAATACGAAAAAATAATCACTTAAATCCAGTTCAATCTCTTCCAACTCATCGCCAATGCCGGAGGCAAATGCAGGTTTGTTTTTTATAAAAAAAGCACAATCAGCACCTAATTTTGCGGCAAAACGCATTAAATCCGCATCTGAATATCCCAGCCCGAAATTATTGTTCAGCAATTTCAACATAAAAGCCGCATCCGATGAACCACCACCCAATCCCGCACCGAAAGGGATTTTCTTCAATAAATGAATATCTATCGGCGAAATTTCTTTTTCTTGCAAAATTAGTTTCAACGCTTTAATTACGAGATTGTCATCGGCATTTCCTTTAATCTCAATTCCGGTTTGGAAAAAACGATACGGTTCATTGCTTTCAGACGGCACAATTTCCAGCGCATCTTTTAACCCGATAGGATAAAAAACGGTTTCAAGATTGTGGTATCCATCCGGTCGTTTGGAAACGATGTTGAGGCCTAAATTTATTTTCGCGTTGGGAAAGCAAATCATAGAATGACGTTGTTTTTGCAAAGATAGCGATTTTTGAGTAACTATTAACCGGCATCATTCACAGTTTTAGCTTTAGCGGATGCAAGGCGTGAACCTCGCCACAGTATGGTGAAGTATTTCAAGAGGATCGAAACGCAGCAGAGGCGTGAAGATAAAAGCGAATAATCCTAAAACAAGTGTCAAGTTAAGTGTTCCGAGTTAAAAAACCACTTATTCATAAAAATTTTGTACCCACCCAAGAGCTGGCTTGAAGCCAGTCCTTGGGTTTGGATAATTTATTCTAACGACATTAAAAAAACGTATAGACATAATACGCTACGTCTCAATAAAATGCCCACCGTACGGAAAATTGATTCACCGTGGAGACGTTGCGTGCACTGTCTCCACCTTAAGTTCATTGATAATATGCGGAGCATTCATAATTTTATCAATCGTATAAAGCACGTAACGGATGTCTACACTGATGGTACGTTGCATTTCGGGCTCGAAAATAATATCGCCGCTTAACGCTTCCCAATTTCCGTCGAACGCTAAACCGATAAGTTCAGCTTTTCCGTTGAAAACGGGACTTCCCGAGTTGCCTCCGGTAATGTCGTTATCCGACAGGAAATTTATCCGCATTGTACCGTCTTTAGCCGCGTATCTTCCAAAATCCTTTTTTTGGAGAGCCTCCATGATGTATGGCTGCAAATGAAACTCGGGATCGTTTTCTTTGTATTTTTCCAATACACCTTTTTCGGTAGTATAAAAATCGTACCAGACCCCATCGCGTGGTTTATATCCTTTTACCGAGCCATAACTCATTCTTTGGGTGAAAGTTGCATCGGGGTAGAAATTCTTTTTCGGGTCCATTTCCATCAACGCAGCCATCAATTGGCGCTCGCCGCGCATCACATTTTCATAGGCCGATATCATTTGTCCCGATAGTTCGTAACCCATATCTTTAGCCGATAAAGCCAATTCCATAGCCGGATCTTGGGACAATTGTTCCGTGTCTGCAACTTTCAATAAGTTCACTAAATCGGTAAGGTTAATAAATTGAGAATTGGCAAACAACCAATCGGCGTATTTATCGTAATCACCACCGAATTCGGTTTTTATTTTTTCGTAAATATCGGGTAGAAATTCTTTCGGAACACGTTGTTCGTAAAGCCGCATCAATACTGGAAGTACTTTTCGGTCAAGTTTCGGTTCGTAATTTTTATACGACTCTATAATCCTGTCGTTGATAAATTCAGCCTTGTCTTCTTCCGTACCGTCCATATCAAATTGAAGAATAGTATTGGCAAAGCGGATTAGTTCGATTCCGTTATTGAAGGTTTCGAGGAAATAGGTAGTGTAACGAGCCATATCGATAGATCCGGTATACGTTTCTTCCAATGTTTTCAGTAAATTTCCGTATTTAGCCTTGTTTTTTTCGTTGCTGTTGATCCAGTTTGCCAACCGGCTTTCCAGCCGGCGTTTTTCGGCCAACACATCAAGTTTAACAATAGCTTCGTTCATCCCCATAGAATTTTTCCAGTAGTTGGAACTTCCGGCATATTTGCTGGCATATTTTAGACGGATAGTATCGTTTTTAGTCATGGCATCCCACCAAATATCCTGTTTTGCACCGCGCACTTCGATACGGGGCTTGTTTTCGGATTCCATTTGTTGTTCAATGCCAAAAGACGAAAGATAACGCTGTGTACTACCCGGATAACCGATAGTCATGGCGTAGTCGCCATTATTAACTCCAGCCAATGAAACCGGAACAACATATTTTGGCTTGTACGGTACGTTATCGGCGCTGTGTTTAGCAGGTTTATTGTTTTTGTCGGCATACACGCGGAAGACCGAAAAGTCGCCTGTTTGACGGGGCCACATCCAGTTATCGGTATCGCCTCCGTATTTTCCCACCGACGATGGCGGAGTTACCACCAAGCGGATATCACGGAAAACATCGTAAACTACTTTGTAGTATTTATTTCCCGAGTAAAAAGGAATTATGCGGGCTGTAGTGAACGGATCATTATCGTATTGTTTGAGCAATTCATCTGAAAGTGAGTCGATTGCCAGTTCCCGTTGTACTTCGCTCAATACCGAAGGTACTTTCGGCAAAATCTGGTTGGTAACTTCTTCCGTACTGCGAAGAAACGAAATCGTTAAGCCGTCGGCATATAATTCCTGCTGCAGGTTATCGGCTTTGAAACCATTTTTTAGGTAATCTGCTTCCACCGAACTCAGACGCTGAATAGCTCCGTAACCGCAATGATGATTGGTAAAGATCAATCCTTTTTCCGATACGGCAACGCCGGAACATCCGCCGCCGAAAATAACAACCGCATCTTTTAACGATGGGTTGTTTTCGTCGTACAATTTATTCACGGGAAAAGTAAATCCCAACTCTTTCATTCGGACAACACTTTGCCGATTAAGTTCTTTCAGCAGCCACATTCCTTCATCGGCTTTGGTTGCTAACGCCACAAGCAATATGGCGGTGGTTAATAATATTCTCCTCATTT
>MVZJ01000071.1 GCA_002069095.1 Bacteroidetes bacterium ADurb.BinA174
GTTTTCGTCATAGGTCCTGCCGGTTCCGGCAAAACTTATACTGCAATCGCTTTGGCAGTTCGTGCATTAAAGACTAAACAAGTCCGAAAAATAATTCTAAGCCGTCCGGCTGTTGAAGCAGGCGAAAAGCTTGGTTTCCTTCCGGGTGATATGAAAGAAAAAATCGATCCGTACCTTCAACCGCTTTACGATGCACTGGAAGATATGATTCCGCCGCTGAAATTAAAAGAACATATCGAAAACAAAATCATACAAATTGCACCTCTCGCTTTTATGCGCGGCCGCACCTTGAATGACGCTGTTATTATTTTAGATGAAGCTCAAAACACCACCAAACCACAAATAAAGATGTTCCTCACCCGTCTGGGGTTGAATGCAAAAATGATTGTAACCGGAGACATCACACAAATAGATTTACCGGTATCGCAACAATCGGGTTTAATTCATTCAATGCATCTTTTGAAAGGCATAAAAGGAGTATCCACTGTGGAATTCAACAAAAAAGATATTGTGCGACATAAATTGGTGCAACGTATTGTGGAGGCGTATGAGAAAAGTGAAGAAAAGTCAGTTTAAAAATCCTGCCTTTCAGGCAGTGGTTTTTTAGTGTTTCATAAAACCGCAGGTCGTTGACTTACGGTTATGAAAATCTGACTTTTCAAGTCAAGTGGCAAATATGATATTAATCGTAGAATATTCTTTATTTGTTTTGTTTTTAAGGTATAAATAATTGTTTTTATCACAGATTGTAGAATATTGTTGTGGACACCTGAAAGGTATAATTTCCATAACCACAAGAACAAAATGCTGCCTGAAAGGCAGGACAAAATCAAAAACAATAAACAAAAAAATATATGAACACTCTCACAAAAACCAACTACAACTTCCCTAACCAAAAAGGTGTCTATCACGGAAAAGTGCGCGATGTATATAGCATCGGAGACGATACGTTGGTAATGATTGCTACCGACCGCATCTCGGCATTCGACGTGGTTTTACCCAAGGGAATTCCTTACAAAGGGCAAGTGCTTAACCAAATCGCCTCTAAGTTTTTGGATGCTACCGCCGATATCGTTCCCAACTGGAAGCAGGCATCGCCCGACCCGATGGTTACCGTGGGTGTGCGTTGTGAACCGTTTAAAGTAGAAATGGTTATTCGTGGATATATTACCGGAAGCGCGTGGCGCGAATACAAAAGCGGTGCGCGTGTTCTTTGCGGACTGCTTTTGCCCGAGGGAATGCGTGAAAACCAAAAGTTCGATACACCGATTATTACGCCCACCACAAAAGCCGATGAAGGACACGACGAAAATATTTCTCGTGAAGAGATTATCGCGCAAGGTTTGGTATCGGAAGAGGATTACAAACAGTTGGAAAAATATACTTACGCTCTTTTCCAACGCGGAACAGAAATGGCTGCCGAAAAAGGTCTGATTTTGGTGGATACAAAATATGAATTCGGTAAAAAAGACGGTAAAATTTATCTGATTGACGAAATTCACACACCCGACTCATCACGTTATTTCTATAGCGAAGGTTACCAGGAGCGCTTTGATAAAGGTGAAGAACAAAAACAACTTTCTAAAGAGTTTGTTCGCAAATGGCTTATGGATAACGGATTCCAGGGAAAAGAGGGACAACAAATTCCTGAAATGACCGATGAGTATTGCAACAGCGTATCGGAACGTTATATCGAACTGTATGAAAAAATTGTGGGTGAACCTTTTGTAAAAGTTCCTGCGAAAGATTTGGAAGAGAGAATTGAGAAAAATGTGAAGGAATACTTGGGATAGGCTATTGGTTAAAATAAAGATGTGATTTTGAGTAGCAAATATTAATAAAAAAATAGTTATGACTATCAAAGAGGCAATTTTTATTGCATTGAAAGAATTGGAAGGAGCAAGGAATTATACGGATATCACAAACCATATAATTTCAAATAAACACTATGATTTTGGAGAAGCAAAAACACCACATCACACAGTTTCTGCCCAATTAGGTGATTTGATTAGATTAGGTGATACTCGCATTAAAAGAGTAAAGAAAGGTAATGGTTATTTTTATTATTTGACTTCTAAAGAACAGGATGTTAACATTGAGGATATTTTAAGTGAGAATAAACCAGAAAAAACGCAAGTAAAAACAAACAAGTCTTTTCATGAGAGAGATTTACACTTGCTATTAAGTACTTATCTAAAAAGTTCTGATACTTACTCTAAGACAATTTTTCACGAGCAATCATACACTAAAGATAGTAATCAAATTTGGACACATCCTGATATGGTAGGTGTCAAATTATTGAAATTGCAGTCCAAATCAAGTCAAAACTTTTTGAAATCAATTAATAAAATCGATACTTTCAAACTGAGTTCATACGAGATAAAAAAGGAGATAAACAGCGATAGCGAACTGAAAAAAGCTTTTTTTCAAGCAGTCTCTAATTCAAGTTGGGCTAATTTTGGATATTTAGTCTCTTTTGAAATAAATGACACTCTATATGATGAAATGTATCGGTTAAATCAATCCTTTGGTATCGGTATTATTAAACTAAATGCTAATCCATATCAGAGCAAAGTCCTTTTTAATGCAGCATACAGGGATTTAGATTTTAAAACAATAGATAAACTTTGCAAACTCAATAAGGATTTTGAGAAATTTATTGAGCAAGTTGAAAAACTACTTACGGCTGCCGACAAATATCAAAAATCTACAGAAAAAGAGTTAGAAGAGTTTTGTGATGAATATTTAATAACAGATTCGGATATTGAACATTATTGTAACGAAAAGAATATCCCTTTGAATGAAGAAGATTTATAATAAATAACTTAGTTGTTTGCAACATATGGTTACTAAGCCAAAAGCAAATAGCTAACAGCCAAAAGCTAAATAAAAATGACCTACAAAGTAGAAAAAGTTCGTCCATACGAGACAGAAACATCCAAAAAAGAGCAAGTGGAAGCGATGTTCGACGAAATCGCACCAAAATACGATAAACTTAACGGAGTGCTATCGCTTGGTATAGATAATTATTGGCGGAGGGAAGCTGTGAAAGCGTTAAAACCTTTCCGCCCCGAAAGAATCCTCGATGTAGCCACCGGAACGGGAGATTTCGCCATTTTGCTACAAAAAATATTAAAGCCCAAGCAAATTATCGGAATAGATATTTCGGAAGGAATGATGGATGTGGGCAGAGAGAAAGTAGAACAGCGCGAAATGGAGCATGTTATTTCGTTTGAACGTCAGGATTGTGCCGCTCTTACATTTCCCGACAATAGTTTCGATGCCGTAACTGCATCTTTCGGTGTACGCAACTTTGAAGATATCGATAAAAGTTTCAGCGAAGTGTTGCGCGTGCTAAAACCGGGTGGTGTTTTTCTTTTCCTGGAACTGACTACGCCCGAAGTTACGCCCATGAAACAACTATATGGGCTTTATAGCAAATATATAATGCCTGTACTTTCCGATACAATGGCTACCGAACAACGTGCTTATGAATATCTACCAGAATCGATATCGGCTTTTCCGCAAGGAAGAGAGATGATGTTGATTTTGAAGAAGAATGGATTTACAAGGATTCGCTTGCGCCGTTTTACTTTGGGAATTACAACATTATATATTGCCGAGAAAAAGTAAAAAATGCGCACGTACGGTCTTATAGGTTTTCCGCTAAAACACTCCTTTTCGGCGAAATTTTTCACCGAAAAATTCGCCCGAGAAGGAATTCAGGCGGAGTATCTGAATTTCGAGATAGAGGATATTCTGCAACTGCGCGAAGTAATTCTTTTCAATCAGCGACTGCAGGGACTCAATGTTACCATACCTTATAAAGAGCAAGTTATTCCTTTTTTAAACGAAATTTCCCCCGAAGCAAAAAAAATTGGCGCGGTAAATGTTATTAAAGTGGAACGCCGCCCCAACAATATGTACTATTACAAGTTAATTGGACATAACACAGATTACATCGGCTTCAAGCAGTCCATCGAACCTCTTATTTATCCCGAAGTGCATAAAAAAGCGCTAATTCTCGGAACAGGAGGCGCTTCAAAAGCTGTAAAACAGGCACTGGAGGACTTAAATATAGAGTGGAAGTATGTTTCGAGAACTGTAGCGGATAATCGACTCACATACAACCAATTAAATAACAAAATTCTAACGGAATACAAAATAGTTGTAAATTGCTCACCTGTCGGCACTTTCCCGAAAATGAACGAATGTCCCGATATTCCGTACGAACTTCTTACACCAGACCATTTACTATACGATTTAGTTTATAATCCCGCCGAACCCCTTTTCATTAAAAAGGGAAAAGCGAAAGGTGCAACCACCAAAAACGGCGCTGAAATGCTTGAACTACAAGCATTGGCAGCGTGGGAAATTTGGAATAAATAAAAAAGAAAAATGAAGCAAGAGTTTAACAACAGAATAAAAAATGTTCAAGAAGCAATTATCAAACAGCAAGCCGATGCGTGCATCATATCCTCATCGGTAAATCTGTTTTATTTGTGCGGATATATTGTTGACGGTTATCTGTTTATCCAACCCGAGGGCAATCCTATATTATTTGTGAAACGCCCCGATGGAATAGAGAAAGAAAACGTGATTTACATTCGCAAACCGGAGCAAATCCCCGATTTTCTCCGCCAAAAGAACATCCGTTTACCCAAAAAATTGTTTATCGAAAACGATGTGTTGTCTTACTCCACCGTTTTGCGGCTACAAGCCGCAATAGGAATGCCCGTATTGATGAATATTTCGGGAGAAATGCGCCGAATCCGTACTATAAAATCGGAGTATGAGTTGGCTCAAACGCGCGAATGTGCACAGATTCACGCTTCTATCTATACAAAAATTCCACAAATTTATCGTCCGGGAATGACCGATATCGAGTTCCAAATTGAAATGGAGCACGAAATGCGATTAGCAGGGTCGATGGGAATTTTCCGCGCTTTTGGCGAAAACATGGAAATTTTCATGGGCAGTATTCTTGCCGGAGATAACGCTCAAGCAGCTTCACCTTACGATTTCGCACTTGGCGGAGCCGGACTTACACCGCTTCTTCCAATCGGCGCAAACGGAACACCATTGGCATCGGGAACTACGTTCATGGTGGATATGGCAGGAAATTTTCGCCCGTGGATGAGCGATATTTCTCGTACGTTCGCTATCGGGAAAGTACCCGAAATTGCACATCGTGCGCATCAAGTGTCCATCGATATTCACAATGCCATAATCAGCAGTGCCAAAGCAGGCACATCTTGCTCCGAAATGTATTTTCTGGCCGAAAAAATGGTGAGCGAAGCCAATCTCGATGAATATTTTATGGGAACCAAACAACAAGCTAAATTTATAGGGCACGGCGTTGGCTTGGAAGTTAATGAACCTCCGGTTTTAACACCACGTTCCAAAGAGGTTCTCGAAGTGGGAATGGTTATTGCCATAGAGCCTAAATTCGTACTCCCGAACATAGGTCCCGTGGGAATCGAAAACACTTACATCGTTACCGAAAACGGCTTGGAGAAAATTACGGTTTGTGAGGAATCATTGATTACGTTAACGTAATATACTGCTAGTCGGAATTCGTAACTCACAATCGGGTAGGAGGAATTTCCACCCTATAGAAACAGGGTATGTGTAACGCACAAAAAAACTCGGGGTACAGTTGTAAAACCGCACCCCGTTTTATTAATTCCCAAATCCAAAATTCCTGCCTGTCGACAGACAAGGTAAATCGTAAATTCCTACTGATGTTCCGGTCTCAACAAATCGTTCACCGTCTTCACCGGATTAAACGTGCTGATGGGAACTTCCACAAAAATCGTGTTCCAGTCGCTCATGGCGCCGTTCCACAGCCCGGGAAGTTCAAGCGCTTTGAGGTCTTTTCCGTTTTTGGATTTCTGTGAAATAAAACCGGTATTTTTATCCACGAATTTGGTTAAATCGAATTTGTTGTTTTTATAACTTTTCACGCCGCAAACCAAATCTACGGGATTGAAATGCGAACCGTGTTTAAAAGCATCAACCGCTTTTGCATCGTTTTTATCGATTTGCGAACTTTCCAAAATTTGCAACGAAGCTGTTCCGTCAGGATTTTCTGCGATAAACGGTCCGCCACCCGGTTCACCTACGTTTTTCACCATGCCGCATACGCGGAAAGGACGATCGAGTTTGGCGATCAGGTAGTTTTTCAATTCCTCATCATCGGCAAAAGACTTGCCGGAAGCAATGCAAAGTTCATTCTCGGTAAACTTCAGAATTTCCTGCAATTTTTCACTGCTGCATTTCCCCGATGTCAATTCATTCAAATACCCAAACGTCCGTTGCTGCATTTTCACCAACACGCCGCCTAAAAGCTTCTTGTATAAAGCTTCGCTTTCTTTTAATCGATCGGGAACAACGTTGTCGATGTTTTTTATGAAGATAATGTCCGAATCAATATCGTTCAGGTTTTCAATCAGGGCTCCGTGTCCGCCCGGACGGAAAAGCAAAGATCCGTCATCTTCGCGGAAAGGATTATTCTCCATATCCACCGCAATGGTGTCGGTATTAGGCTTTTGAACGCTGTAAGAAACATCGAATTTTGCACCCAATTTCAATTCATAACCCAATTTTCGGGCGGCAACCAGCAATTCGAACAATTCCTTGTGTTCTTCCGAAACCGTAAAATGAATATTCACTACATCGTTTTTGTCTCTTGCATACAACGTTCCTTCAGTCATATGCTCGCCCACCGGCGTCCTGTTTCCCTCATCGTAACTGTGAAACAAAAGCAATCCTTTTGGCAGGTTTCCGTAATTTAATCCATCGGGAGAAAGCAATACTCGCACCACCGCTTTATAGTTACCCGCTTCAATCAGCTCCGAAATTGTTTTCTCGAAGTTTTCCTTGCAGGCTTCGTCCAATGCATCGTAAAAAGCAAATTTTTCTATATTGTCGAAAAATGTTTTCTCAAACTTCGTTTCCGGCACATCGTAATCGGCATCTGCAAAGGCAAACAAATCCTTAAACATCCGGCTGGCCGCCCCCGATGCGGGAACAAACTTGGTTACTTTCTTATCGGTTTTCAGAAAATCCTGCCAAGCCGTCAGATATTCTTTTTCTTCGGCTTCCGACACGCGTAAAACTCCTTTTTCAACCGATGCTGCACTCACGATATTCAGAAAAGGAAATCCGTTTTTGAAATAATTTAACTGTGCATCAATTTGTTGTTCCGAAATATTTTTCTCCTGTAGCAACGCTAAATCGTCTTTGGTAAACATAATATTTTAAATTATTTTTGATTAATACTTTCGATTTTCATTTTTTATGGAAACACTTCAAAGGTACGAAAAACTTCATAAGCAAACCAAACTCCAATGAAAAAAAATAGCGACAATCTGTCAGTTTATTCGATGAACTCATTTTTTGGCATAACATTTGAAAACACCATATTGTAAAGACAAAAAAAATGGAAACTAATAAACTAAAATACATATAAAATTATGGGAAAAATAATAGGAATAGACTTAGGAACCACCAACTCGTGCGTTTCCGTGATGGAAGGTAATGAGCCGGTTGTAATTCCTAACAACGAGGGAAAACGTACTACCCCGTCGGTTGTTGCCTTTGTGGATAAGGGGGAAAGAAAGATTGGCGATCCTGCTAAGCGTCAGGCAATTACCAATCCGAGTAATACCGTTTACTCCATAAAAACCTTTATGGGTGAAACCTATGATCAGGTACAGAAAGAAGTCGGACGCGTTCCATACAAAGTTGTTCGCGGCGATAACAACACGCCACGCGTTGACATTAACGGACAACTGTATTCTCCGCAGGAAATATCTGCCGTCGTGCTTCAAAAAATGAAACAAACTGCCGAAGATTATCTCGGACAATCGGTTTCGGAAGCCGTTATTACTGTGCCCGCTTATTTTAGCGATGCTCAGCGTCAGGCTACCAAAGAAGCCGGTGAAATTGCCGGACTTACAGTGAGACGTATCGTGAACGAGCCAACGGCAGCCGCTTTAGCTTACGGTTTGGACAAACAACATAAAGATTCTAAAATTGCCGTATTCGATTTAGGCGGTGGAACATTTGATATTTCCATTCTTGAGTTGGGCGACGGTGTTTTCGAGGTGAAGTCAACCAACGGAGACACTCACCTGGGAGGAGATGATTTCGACCATCGCATTATCGATTGGCTTGCCGAAGAATTCTTGAAAGACGAAGGCCTTGATCTTCGTAAAGACCCGATGGCATTACAACGCCTGAAAGAAGCTGCCGAAAAGGCAAAAATAGAGCTTTCGAGCACAACCAGCACCGAAATCAATTTGCCGTACATTATGCCTGTAAACGGAATTCCAAAACACTTGGTTAAAACGCTTTCACGTGCAAAATTTGAGCAATTGATCGACGATTTGCTGCAAAAATGTGTAGCTCCGTGTCAAACGGCAATGAAAGATGCCGGATTGAACAATTCCGATATCGATGAGGTAATTCTCGTAGGTGGATCTACCCGCATTCCGGCAGTTCAGGCATTAGTTGAAAAATTATTCCGAAAATCACCGCACAAAGGCGTAAACCCCGACGAAGTGGTAGCTATTGGCGCAGCTATTCAGGGAGCGGTTCTCACCGGAGAAGTAAAAGATGTGCTGTTGTTAGACGTTACCCCGTTATCGTTGGGTATTGAAACTCTGGGCGGAGTGATGACGAAACTCATTGATGCAAACACCACCATCCCGACTAAGAAGAGCGAAATATTCTCCACCGCGAGTGACAATCAACCTTCGGTTCAGATCAACGTATTACAGGGAGAACGTTCTATGGCACGCGACAACAAACAGATTGGCGTGTTTAATCTCGATGGAATTCCACCTGCACCGCGGGGCATACCGCAGATTGAAGTAACTTTCGATATCGATGCGAACGGAATTTTAAATGTTTCGGCAAAAGATAAGGCTACCGGAAAAGAACAGAAAATCCGTATCGAAGCTTCTTCAGGATTAAGCGATGATGAAATCAAACGAATGAAGGAAGAAGCTGCTATTAACGCTGAAGCCGATAAGCGTGAAAAAGAACGTATCGATAAACTGAATCAAGCCGACTCAACTATTTTCCAAACCGAAAAACAGTTGAAGGAATATGGTGACAAGATTCCGGCTGATAAAAAAGCGCCTATCGAAAACGCACTGAATAAGCTGAAAGAAGCTCACAAAGCTCAAAACGTGGCTGATATCGACACATACATGAACGAACTCAACGCCGCTTTCCAAGCTGCATCGCAAGATATGTACAACGCAGCCAACGCTCAGGCAGGAGCGCAACCGGGCGGACAAGACCCAAACGCGCAACAACCGGGCAATAACCAGGAAGGCGATGTAACCGATGTGGATTTTGAAGAAGTGAAGTAAGAAATTATCTAAATCCAGGAACTGGCTCCGAGCCAGCTCCTGGATTGTCGCTATATATATAACTTCCCGATTGAAAGGATTTTTCAGTTGGGAAGTTTTTTATTTTTCCATCAAAATATATCCCCATTTCCTTGCACAACTCAATACTGTTCATTATTTTTGCATGTTCATTGACAATGAACATTAAACTTTACTGAACATTAAAGGCGAGAAAAGATGACTGAAATACCTGATAATGCAATAGTTAATCTAAAAGAAAATACGGGTTTTGATATTCATGTTTCTGATACAAAACTAAGAAAAAACGGTTTGATAACCATAGAGGGCGAACGTTTTTTAGTGGATGTTAAACCTGAAATTTCGCGTGGTAACAAAGGCGTGATATTATCACAATTACAAGAGGCTTCTCGCGAAGAAAATCTACCTGTTTTACTTTTCACTCACTACATTCCTTCTGATATTGCCAAAGAGTATATTGATGTCGGTATTAACTATGCCGATACAGCGGGCAATTGCTATATCCGTAGCGGAAGTCTATCGGTTATCATTCAAGGTAAGCGAATTAGACGAAATCCGCGTGTTAATCAGGCACGAGCATTTCAGGAAGCGGGTGTAAAATTGATTTTTCAACTGTTAGTCAATCCTGAAAACAGCAATAAACCTTATCGGGAATTGGCTGAAATAGCAGATGTGTCGTTGGGTTCGGTTAGTCAAATTTTCAAAGAGTTGGAAGAGCTTAACTTTATTTTGAGAACAAAAAAACAGAAGTTGCTTAAAAACAAGCCTGAACTATTAGAAAGGTGGATTGTGG
>MVZJ01000072.1 GCA_002069095.1 Bacteroidetes bacterium ADurb.BinA174
CGGGATGACTGGATTCGAACCAGCGACCACTCGCCCCCCAGACGAGTACTCTAAACCGGACTGAGCTACATCCCGAAAAAGTGAGTGCAAAGATACTTTTTAATTTTAAATCTACAAAATTTATAAACAACAATCATTTTATTACCCGCTTAACTTTGTCTGTTAAATTTTTATTTGTTAATTTGCAACTTTAAACCCAATAAAACAGAGTTAATGACCTTTACAGCTAAACAAATTGCAGACTTTCTAAAGGGAGAGATTATTGGAAATCCCGACATAGAAGTCGATAATTTTGCAAAAATAGAAGAGGGAAAACCACGAACCATTGCTTTTCTTTCCAACCCGAAATATACCCATTATATTTACGAAACCAAAGCCGATATAGTTTTGGTGAACAACGACTTTATTGCCGATAAACCCATATCGGCAACCCTCATAAAAGTCCCCGATGCCTATGCGGCACTGGCTTCCCTACTGGAAATAGCGAACAACGTAACTCCTAAAAAAACCGGAATCGAAGAAATGTCTTTTGTTTCGCCTTCGGCGACACTTGGCGAAAATATTTACGTGGGCGCTTTTGCTTATATCGGAGACAAAGCACAAGTGGGAGAAAATGTAAAAATTTATCCGCAGGTGTATATTGGGGAAAATGTAAAAATCGGAAACAATGTTCTTATTTATTCCGGTGTAAAAATCTATCATAATTGCGTTATCGGCGATAATTGCATTTTACATTCGGGCGTAATTATCGGTGCAGACGGTTTCGGATATAGCCAACAGGAGGGAATTTATCACAAAATTCAACAAATCGGCAACGTTGTGCTGGAAGAAAACGTTGAAGTGGGCGCAAACACCACTATCGACAGGGCAGTTTTAGGATCAACCATAATTCGAAAAGGAGTAAAACTAGATAATTTGATACAAATTGCACACAATTGCGACATAGGCCAGAATACGGTTATGGCTGCACAAGTGGGCATTGCCGGTTCAACAAAAATCGGCGAAAATTGTGTGCTGGGAGGCCAGGTAGGAATTGGCGGACATATCACCATTGGCAGCAAATCGCAAATTGGAGCGCAATCCGGCATCATCAGCAATACGCCCGAAGGATCAGAAATTATGGGTTCGCCCGCCTATCCAATTAAAAATTATTTTAAATCGAGCATTATCATCCCGAAACTTCCCGATATATATCGTCAGATAAACACCTTGGAAAAAGAAATAAACGAACTTAAAAAACAACTTCCCAAAGAATAAACTGTGTTTTTTGCTAAAAAAACCTAACGAAAACACCTAATCCATACTTTTCAAAGCAAATGGTTGTATCTTTGTGCGATTATCTTCCATTTAATAAAATTTAATTTATTTATAAATAAAGTGAAACAGAAAACATTAAAAGACAGCTTCACGCTAAAAGGACGGGGACTTCATACCGGATACAATATAGAAATAACATTTAATCCTGCACCCATCGATTTCGGATATAAAATTAAACGTATCGATCTAAAAGATCAACCCGTTATTGAAGCATTGGCCGAAAATGTTGTGAATACTCTGCGAGGAACGGTTCTGGGTATCGGAGATGTCACCGTCAGCACCGTAGAACATGCACTTTCAACGCTTTATGCACTAGGAATAGATAATTGCCTCATCGAAGTAAACGCACCCGAATTCCCAATTCTCGACGGCAGTGCTATCGAGTATGTCCGCGCCATAGAAAAAGTCGGGATTGAGGAACAAGAAAAAGACAAAGATTTCTTTGTAGTAAGAAAAAAAATGGAAGTGTCCGATCCCGAAACCGGTTCAAAGATCACGTTGCTTCCCGATACCTGCTTCAGCATAAACTCAAACATAGAGTTTGAATCTCAATACATTCCCAATCAATACGCAACTCTCGAATGTATAGAAAATTTCAGTACCGAAATTGCACCCGCCCGCACTTTTGTTTTTGTCCGCGAAATCCAAAAGTTACGTCAGGCAGGATTGATAAAGGGCGGAAATTTAGATAACGCCATTGTTATTTACGAGCGTAAACTTCCCCAAAACGAACTGGATGAAATAGCCGATGCACTGAACGTTCCACGTATGGACGCCGAGCAACTGGGTTATCTGAATCGCCGTAAACTTGAGTTCGCTAACGAACCCGCCCGCCATAAACTTCTCGATATCATCGGCGATGTGTCGCTTATCGGAAAACCCATAAAGGGCAGGCTTATCGCCAACAGGCCCGGACACAAGATCAACAACCAACTGGCAAGACTTATACGCAAGGAAATTAAAAATAAAAATCAGATCCCATTCTACGATCCTAATATGGAGCCGTTGATGGATATTAACCGTATCAAACAATTGCTGCCACACCGCTATCCGTTCCTGATGGTAGATAAAGTTATCGAACAAACCGATGAATATATCGTAGGCGTGAAAAACATCACTAACGACGAACCTTATTTTGTTGGGCATTTCCCAGAAGAACCGGTTATGCCCGGAGTTCTGCAAGTGGAAGCGATGGCGCAAACCGGTGGTTTATTGGTACTTTCGGGGCTAGATGAGCCGGAAAGATACTCAACTTATTTCTTGAAAATCGACAATGTAAAATTTCGCAGCAAAGTAGTTCCCGGTGATACCATTATTTTTAAAGTAGAGTTTTCGTCAGAAGTTCGAAGAGGAATTGCTACCATGCGCGGACTTGCTTTCGTAGGCGATAAAATCGTTTCGGAAGCTGATTTTACAGCTCAGATAATTAAAAACAAATAATACTCAGCAAGTTATGGGTAATATATCTTCATTAGCATTCGTTCATCCCGAAGCAAAAATCGGCAAAGATGTCATTGTTGAACCTTTCGCGTATATCGATCGTAACGTCGAAATAGGCGAAGGAACGGTTGTAATGTCAAACGCCACCGTTCTTTATGGTGCCCGCATCGGGGGAAAATGCACTATTTTCCCACACGCCACTATTTCCGCCATCCCGCAGGATTTGAAATTCAAAGGCGAAGACTCTTTAGCCATCATCGGTGACAGAACAACCATTCGTGAATGTGTTACTGTGAATCGCGGGACAGCATCGCGCGGCCATACAATCGTCGGGAACGACTGCCTTTTAATGGCTTATAGCCATGTGGCTCACGATTGTGTGCTAAAAGACTTCGTGATTCTGGGAAATGCCACACAATTAGCCGGAGAAGTGGAAATTGACGATTATGCCATTTTAAGTGGAGGAACCCTCGTGCACCAATTTACAAAAATTGGTCCGCACGTTATGATTCAAGGCGGTTCAAAAGTTTCTAAAGATATTCCGCCATACACCATGGTGGGACGCGAACCGCTAACCTATGTTGGGTTAAATTTTGTGGGATTGCGCCGCAGAGGATTTTCAAGCGAAGTGATAAACTCAATTCAAGATATTTACAGGTATTTGTATCAGGCAGGTTACAACACTACTCAGGCATTGGAAAGAATTGAAGGCGACTTACCCGATACAGCCGAAAGAAACTACATCGTTACTTTTATTAAAAATTCCTCACGCGGAATTATTCGCGGAAATATGGAAGGATAAAAACCGATGAAACCCGTTGTTTTTCCTGCCGAATGGCATTCGCAAAGCGGAGTATTGGTTACCTGGCCTCATGCCGATACCGATTGGTTTGATACGCTGGAAGAAGTTATCGGGTGTTATGTTGCTTTCTGTAAAGAAATTCTTAAACGTGAAAAACTACTGGTTGTCTGTCCCGAAGAGGACGAAGTTGTAAAATATTTCACCGCGGAAGAACAAAAAAATCTCATTATTTCCGAACTGAAAAGTAACGACACTTGGGCGCGCGACCACGGACCGATATCGGTTTTCGTAAACAGGAAACCAACCTTGCTCGATTTCGGGTTCAATGGCTGGGGACTTAAATTTGCCGCCAATTACGACAATCAAATTACACAATGTCTTTTCGAGCAGGAAGAATTCAAACCCGAAGTTCAGTACACGAACAAAATCAATTTTATTCTCGAAGGCGGATCAATAGAATCAGACGGAGAAAGAACGCTGCTCACCACTTCGCAATGTCTGCTGGCTCCTAACCGCAACCAGCCGATGACGCAGGATGAAATTGAGGAATATCTGAAAAAATCGCTGGGTGCTGACAGAATTTTGTGGCTCAACCACGGTTATTTAGCCGGTGATGACACCGACAGCCACGTAGACACACTTGCCCGCTTTTGTGACGAAAACACCATTGCATACGTAAAATGCAACGATGAAAACGATGAGCATTTCGATGATTTGAAGCTGATGGAAAAAGAACTTAAATCATTCAAGACACCCGAAGGAAAATCTTACCGTTTAATTCCGCTTCCCATGGCCGATGCCGTTTACTACGACGGATACCGGCTTCCTGCTACTTATGCCAATTTTCTGATCATTAACGGCGCCGTTTTGATGCCTACTTATGCATCCGCAAAAGACAATACGGCAAAAGTACAATTGCAAAAAGCATTTCCTGATCGCGAAATCATCGGTATCGATTGCCGACCGCTCATTAAACAGCACGGTTCGCTTCATTGCGTTACGATGCAGTTTCCGAAAGGATTTTTGTGATTTGGGAATGGGAATTTCGGATTTGGGATTTAAATAAAAACTTTGTATTTTTAGCAATCAATGTCTAAGAGTCTTGGTTCTTGGCTCTAAAATCTAACAAAATATGAAAATAGGAATCATTCAACAAGCCAATACGGCTGATATACAAGATAATATTTCCCGCTTACAATCGAAAATTCGTGAGTTAGCTTCGCAAGGAGTAGAGCTTATCGTTATGCAGGAGTTGCATAACGGATTATACTTTTGCCAAATAGAGCATCCCGATATTTTTGACCAAGCTGAAACCATTCCCGGACCATCTACCGATTTCTTTGGAAAATTGGCAAAGGAATTGAGTGTGGTTATTGTATTATCGCTTTTCGAGAAACGTGCACCCGGTTTGTATCACAATACGGCTGTGGTAATAGAAAAAGATGGTTCCATGGCGGGTAAATATCGCAAAATGCATATTCCCGATGATCCGGCATATTATGAAAAATTCTATTTTACGCCTGGTGATTTAGGTTTTTACCCTATTGAAACATCGGTAGGAAAACTGGGCGTTTTGGTGTGTTGGGATCAGTGGTATCCAGAAGCAGCTCGCATGATGGCGCTTGCCGGAGCTGAAGTGTTGATTTATCCTACCGCTATCGGCTATGAATCGACCGATACAGAAGATGAGAAAAATCGCCAACGCGAAGCGTGGATTACCGTTCAGCGCGGACATGCTATTGCCAACGGAGTTCCGGTAATTGCGGTAAACCGCACAGGTTATGAGCCTGATCCATCGGGACAAACAAATGGTATCACATTTTGGGGAAACAGTTTCGTATGCGGTCCACAAGGGGAATTCCTGTATCATGCACCGGAAGGCGAAGTTATGCAAATCATCGAAATAGATAAAACCCGTACGGAAAATGTTCGTCGTTGGTGGCCTTTCCTTCGCGACCGTAGAATTGATGAGTATGGGGAATTGACTAAAAGGTATAGGGATTAATAACTTTCTAAGCAGAAAAAATAAAAAACGGCTCCGTGATTATACTCCACGTGAGCCGTTTTATTTGATAACCTGAAAACCGGTTGAATTAGCTTAGCTTTTTATCTAAGTTGCGTTTAATGGCTGCCAAAAAATCTTGCGTGTTGAGGTATTTTCCTTCCACATTATCGCCATAAACAAGCAGCGCCAAGTCTTTAGTCATTTCACCGCCCTCTACCGTTTCTATACACACCTGTTCCAGTTTTTCGCAAAAGTTGATTAATGGTTGGTTGTTATCGAGTTTTCCGCGATGCATCAAGCCGCGAGTCCACGCGAAAATGGAGGCTATGGGGTTGGTGCTCGTCTCTTTTCCTTGCTGATGTTGGCGATAATGACGTGTTACCGTTCCGTGTGCTGCTTCAGCTTCCACAGTTCTGCCGTCGGGTGTTATCAAAACCGATGACATCATGCCCAGCGAACCGAAACCTTGCGCTACGGTATCGCTCTGTACATCGCCATCGTAATTCTTGCATGCCCATACAAAACCGCCGTTCCATTTCATGGCCGATGCCACCATATCGTCGATCAGGCGATGTTCGTAAGTTAATCCGGCTTTTTCGAATTCGGTTTTAAACTCGTTTTCATACACCTCTTGAAAGATATCTTTGAAACGCCCGTCATATGCTTTTAGAATGGTGTTCTTGGTGGACATGTACAACGGATATTTTTTTGTCAGAGCCATTTGAAAGGATGAGCGGGCAAAACCGTAAATCGATTCGTCGGTATTATACATGGCCATGGCTACGCCGTCGCCGTTAAAATCGTAAACCGTCCATTCCTGCGCTTCGCCATCTTCGGGAGTGAATGTGAGGGTAAGCTTTCCTTTTCCTTTAATTACTTTATCGGTAGCCCGATACTGGTCGCCGAAAGCGTGTCGCCCAATAATAATAGGCTTTGTCCATCCCTGCACGTATCGAGGAACATTGGAGCAGATAATGGGTTCGCGAAAAACCGTTCCGCCCACAATGTTACGAATGGTTCCGTTGGGCGATTTCCACATTTTCTTCAACCCGAATTCCTTTACCCGCGCTTCATCGGGAGTTATTGTGGCACACTTAATGCCCACATTATACTTTTTGATGGCTTCGGCGGCATCAATGGTTACTTGATCATTGGTAGCATCGCGATTTTGGATGCTCAAATCGTAGTATTTGATATCTAAATCGAGATACGGCAAAATGAGTTGCTCTTTAATAAATGACCAAATTATTCGGGTCATTTCATCTCCGTCGAGTTCAACAACGGGATTTAATATTTTTATTTTTGACATGAATTATGTTATTCTTTAAAGTTTTCACAAAATCTGCTTTGTGCCGTACATTCTTATACTAACAATCGGAATTGTTTTTACATCTTTGTTTTCATCCAGCACAAAAATTACTTCTTTAGTGTTTCCAATAAGTTTTCCGGAAAGAGTTTCGTTATCCTGGAAACATATCTCGATGGGCGATTGTTTTTCGATTTGTCTTTCCACAACATTTCCGTAAATCACAGCGCCATTCAGCAGGTACATCAGGAACAAGAGGATAAACAAGCCGTTGCGAGAAGCGTTTTTAAACCAGTTTTTATCGTTTAAACCAAAATTAAACTTTGAGTACGAAGTCGGATAACGGCGTTGCCACCATCGGTCTAAGCAATGACTGCCATAAGCTATAAAAAGCGACAAAAGAGTAAAAATGAGAATCCGGTAGTCGGAAAACGGAATTATCATAAAATCCAGCACATCTGAATAGTGAAAAATGTTGATACCGAAACGCGCGAATTTCGCGTAACTGAACATCATACCAATACCTATTGCGAGCACGTAAAAGACAATGCTTATCGATTTGAGCTGTCTTGATAGCGCGTTCAGAACAGATTTCATAGAGATCGGATTCATAAAAAAAACACTGTTATACTTTTATTTAATTAGATTTGAAATATTAACAGAGTATTTTGCAATAATCTAGTTCTGTGCAACAGAATACTCAGAACTCAATACTCTTAACTGAATATTACTTTCTATTTTCTATTGGAATAAATTCCTTCAACGGACAAACATTTTTATATGCAGGACGAATAATTCTCTTGCTGGTGAAGTTCATTTCTTCTATGCGGTGCGCTGTCCATCCTACGATACGCGCCATGGCGAAAATGGGAGTGAAGACTTCTTCGGGAAGTCCGATGGCATCATATACAAAACCGGAATAATAATCCACGTTGATGCACGTACGTTGTTTGGCGCCCTGCTTCTTGAAATCGAGAAATACCTCAATACCACGCTCTTCAATAAGTTCCATTAATGCAAATTCATCTTCACGTCCTTTTTCTTTTGCCAGGTCGCGTGCCATTTCTTTCAACAATCCGGCACGCGGATCGCTGATGGTGTAAACGGCGTGTCCGATACCGTAAATAAGTCCTGTTTTGTCGTATGCTTCCTTCTTCAGCACTTTAATAAGATAAGCATCAATTTCCTCAACATCTTTCCAATTTTTTATATTTTCTTTCATGTCGGCAAGCATACCGTTCACTTTCGCGTTGGCACCACCGTGAAGCGGCCCTTTGAGCGATCCGATACCGGCAGCAATGGCAGAATACGTATCGGTTTCTGTAGAACTTGTAACGCGCACCGAGAAAGTAGAGTTGTTACCTCCACCGTGTTCGGCATGAAGGATAAGGGCAAGGTCTAGGATTTTAACGTCCAGTTTTGTATAATTTCCCGGGCCTTTCATCATGTAAAGGAAGTTTTCGGCAACAGAAAAGTCTTCACGCGGATGACGAATGTGCATGGATCGTCCCAACTGATCGTGGCGCAGCACTTGATATGCAAGTGCGATTATACTTGGAAATTTTGCTATCAGATTGATGGACTGACGGATTAAGTTGTCCGGAGAAATATCATCGGGGTTGTGGTCGTACGTATAGAGCTCTAATACGCTTCGGGCCAGAATGTTCATAATATTCTTTCCTTGCAGCGACAGAATATTCATTGTTGCCGTATGATTCAACGGCATGGTCTGTGCCAACAATTTAGAAAAAGCATCCAGATTTTCTTTATCAGGCAATTTCCCAGATAAAAGCAGGTAAGCCGTTTCCTCAAATCCGAGACGATCATCTGCCTGAATGCCGTGCACCAGCGCTTCTACGTCGATGCCACGATAAAACAGTTTTCCCGGAATAGGCTTTAACGTCCCGTCTTCCTGACGCTCATAGCCAACCACATCACCTACACGGGTAAGCCCTGCAAGCACACCGGAGTGATCTTCATTACGAAGTCCGCGTTTCACACCCATTTTGGTAAAAAGTTCCTTATCGATATTACTTGTTACCGCTATCGAGTCTGATAACACTTTAATTAATTGTTTGTTATCCATTTTTATATATAATTATTTTTATTAGTTCCAGAATGTTGGGGAGTTTTCTCTTGCTGTAACACTATTTTGCATATTTTTTATTTTAACAAACCACCACTTAGAGTGAATTTATTACTTCCGATGCAAACTCCGATGTGGATAACGCCTTTCCTTTTTCCATGAATTGAGCCAAATCAGCCGTGGCATATCCTTTTTCGAACAGTTTTTCCAGCGATTTTGTAATAAGATTCCCAGCTTCGTTCCAACCCATATATTCCAGCATCATTACGCCCGAAAGTAGCATGGAACAAGGATTTACCTTGTTTTTGCCGGCAATGTCGGGAGCCGTTCCGTGCGTAGCTTCAAAAATGGCATGTCCGGTTTTGTAATTAATGTTAGCGCCCGGGGCAATGCCAATGCCTCCCACCATTGCCGCCAATTGGTCTGAAATGTAATCGCCGTTGAGGTTGAGTGTTGCGATAACGGAATACTCTTCGGGTTTGAGGAGCGTGTTTTGCAAAAATGCGTCAGCAATGACATCCTTGATAAAAACCTTACCGTTTTCGATGGCTTCGTTGTAAGCGGAAACGGCTGCTTCCAGTCCGCGTTCTGCTTTTATTTTGTTGAATATGTTTTCAGTGAATACCTCATCGCGGAATTCTCTTTCGGCAAGGGCATAACCCCATTTCTTGAATCCTCCTTCGGTAAACTTCATAATGTTACCTTTGTGAACCAAGGTTACCGAGGGTAGTTTATGCGCAATAGCGTATTCGATTGCTGAACGAACCAATCGCTCCGTTCCTTCTACCGATACCGGTTTTACGCCAATAGACGTGGTTTCGGGGAAACGGATTTTTGCAACGCCCATTTCTTCTTTTAAAAAGCGGAGTACTTTTTCTACTTCGGGTGTTCCCGCGTTCCATTCGATACCGGCGTAAATATCTTCGGTATTTTCACGAAAAATGGTTACATTTACTTTTTCGGGTTGTAGCAACGGTGTTGCCACGCCTTTGAACCATCGTACCGGACGCAAGCACACGTATAAGTCCAACTCTTGGCGTAACGCAACGTTTAACGATCTAATTCCTTCACCCACAGGTGTAGTAAGCGGACCTTTGATTCCCACAAGATATTGCTTAAAAGCTTCCATTGTTTCGGGTGGAAGCCAACTGCCTACTTTGTTGTAGGCTTTTTCACCTGCCAGCATCTCTTTCCACTCTATTTTTCGTTTCCCGCCATAAGCTTTTTCC
>MVZJ01000073.1 GCA_002069095.1 Bacteroidetes bacterium ADurb.BinA174
TTTTATTCATTTATACAATATTGTCAAAGAACTTTTTAAAACTAACAATTGTTAGTTTTTACACAGCCTCTAAAAGCCATGGCCGCTCGAACTTGTTCGCTCGTTTTGACGAGAATTGATTAGGAAGTTTTGCAAATGGTCAATAATTATTTTCACCATCCTGCTATATCATAAATACACTGACGGAGCAACTATCAGTCACTCCGTCAGTAATTTCCAAGTATTTGCCGGCTTCAAACCAACTGATGCTGTGACGTTTACTTCTTATATTTCGAAAAGTCGGCATTAATCATATCGCCGGTCTCCATAAACGCTTTATGAAACTCGTAGCAAGCGTAGAGATTCTGCGGCGTATGGCCTTTTTTGGTCAGGCTCAAGTAATCGTGTAGCAGCGTACGATACTTTGGATGCGCACATTTCTCGATAATTTCTTCGGCTCGTGCATAGGTTCCTTTACCGCGCAAGTCGGCAACACCATATTCAGATACAATCACTTTCACCGAATGCTCGCTGTGGTCTTCGTGCGTCACTTTCGGAACAATGGCACTGATTTTTCCGTCTTTAGCAGTAGATGGCGTTACGAAAATGGAGATGTAAGCGCTCCTGGTAAAATCGCCCGAACCACCGATACCGTTCATCATCATGTTGCCCATCACGTGCGTGGAATTGATATTGCCGAAAATATCGGCTTCGATAGCGGTGTTTATGCCGATAATACCCAAACGGCGCACCACGCCCGGATTATTGGAAATTTCCGACGGACGAAGCACAAGTTTATTCTTGAAGAAATCCAAATCGCGGTAAAAACGTTCCATAGCCTCGTTGCTCAACGTAAGCGAGCAACCGCTGGCGAAAGAGATATATCCTTTTTGCATCATATCCAGCACCGCATCCTGAATAACTTCGGTATATACTTCGAAACGAGGAATATCTTTATTTTGTGCCATCGAAGCAAGAACGGCATTGGCGATATTTCCAACACCCGATTGAATGGGCAGGAAAGTAGGCGGTATATTTCCGTTTTTCAATTCCGAAACGAAAAATCCCGATACATTCTCCCCTATTTTTGCCGTAATTTCATCAACCGGTGCGAAACCGCTACCTTCGTTCTCTTTACTGGTTTTTACTACGTAAATTTTTGAAGGATCAACTTTCACGTATTCCAGCCCGACACGTCCCTGTACTTCAAAAATATTTATCTGACGGCGTTTCGGCGGGTCCTGCAATTCGTATAGATCGTGCACCCCACGCATTTTGGCAGGCACTTTATCGTTCAGTTCCACGATAACTATTTTAGCCAAACGGCAAATAGTCGGCATAATTCCGACACCGCTGGTGGGAACAATTTCACCTGAATCGGTAACTTCGCAAGCTTCCACGATAGCCACATCAACACCGCCTAAAAATCCGTAGCGGATTTCCTGTGCCACCTGCGACAAGTGCATATCGAAATACTGCACCGGATCGTGCTGAACGGCGTTGATAGCGTTTCGCATATCTTTATTTGTCTGGTACGGCGTACGAAATTTCACCGCGTTGGCTCGCGCCAGGCTGCCATCGATAGAATCGCCCGTGGAGGCGCCGGTAAACATTCCAATCTTAAAAGGATTGCCTTTGGCATGCTCTTCTTCGGCACGTTTTGCAATTTCAACCGGAACTACTTTCGGACATCCGGCATGCGTGAAGCCGCTAAAACCCACATTGTCGTTGTGGTTGACAAGAGCAGCAGCTTCTTTTGCTGTTACATAAGTAAGACCCATAAATTCTTTTTGTTTTATCTATTATTACTTTTTCGATAATGCCATTAGTATTTCCTGTTCAGAATTTCACTGTAAATAACCGCTTTGCGAATTTCAGACTGTCCGTCTTTGCTTCTCAATTGTTTCAGAATGGGATGCAGTGTCTCTGTTACTTTCATTTCCTTTTGATTTTCGAACAATTCGGATGCAAACATCGAACCTTTCAGCGAAGATTCACCTTCAAAATCGGTTACCAAATCAAGGGAAGATTGAAATTCACGATGTGTACTCTTGGCAGAACTGAAACTTGGCGTTACAACCTGAGTTTTTCTTTTTACAGTTTTTGGAGTGGGCGGCGGAACGGATTGTTTTTGTGGTTTTTGAAAAATTTCCCGAATCACATCGCGAAACTCTTCTTCTCGATTTACAGGCTGAGTACTTTCACTTACCTTTTTTTTCTTCTTTTTAGAATCATTAAAAATTCCAAAAACAATGAAAGCAAACATGAGTAATAAATAAATGATGTCGCCAAATTCCATAAATTGATTAATTTTGCAATTCGACAAAAGTAATCAATTTTCACGAATAAAGGAAGAGTTATTCAAAAAATCAGGGGCAACTTCACAGCCGCCCCTAACTATTTAACCAAAACCTTAACTATGAAAAAATTTTATTTTTTTCGTTCGTGACAAAAGTAAAATAAGAATTTAGATTCTACAAATATTTTAAATTAAAATATACTAAGATGTTGAATAATTCTTGATTTTAGAGCAAATAAGACAAAAAATGAACATAGGACCGACAAATATTCAAAAAGGCAAGAAATTATTTATCGAAACGTATGGTTGTCAAATGAACGTAGCCGACTCTGAGGTTGTCGCAGCAATTATGGAAATGGACGGCTACACGATTACCGAAGACTACAAAACAGCCGATGCTGTTTTTGTTAACACTTGCTCCATTCGCGATAATGCCGAACAGCGTGTAATTCAGAGACTTGAATATTTCAATTCGTTGAAGAAGAAAAAGAAAGGCAAGCTCATTATCGGTGTTCTTGGGTGCATGGCAGAACGCGTGAAAGAGGAACTGATTAATAATCACCATGCCGATCTGGTAATCGGCCCCGATGCCTATCTCGACCTGCCCAATCTTATGAGTGCAGCCGAACGTGGCGAAAAAGCAATCAACGTAGAACTTTCCAAAACCGAAACCTACAAAGATGTAATTCCCTTGAAAATGGGCGGGGTAAATATTTCGGGATTTGTTTCCATCACACGCGGATGCGACAAATTCTGCCATTATTGCATTGTTCCTTACACTCGCGGCCGCGAACGAAGCCGTGAGCCGGAGAGCATCCTCAACGAAATACGCGACCTTCGAGAAAAAGGTTATCGCGAAGCCACCTTGCTGGGACAAAATGTGAATTCATATAAGTTTTTGGACGATGAAAAAATCATCGACTTCGCCGCTCTTTTGGCAATGGTTGCAGAGGAAGCGCCCAATATGCGCATCCGCTTTACTACATCGCACCCATGGGATATGAACGATGAAACGCTGGAAACCATTGCCAAATACAGGAATTTGTGCAATTATATCCATTTGCCGGTACAATCGGGGAGCTCGCGTATGCTCAAACTAATGAACCGTCGGTACGATCGGAGATGGTATTTAGATCGCATTGCCGCCATTAAACGAATCATTCCCGATTGCGGATTATCCACCGATATCATGTGCGGATTTCACAACGAAACGGAAGAAGACCATCAGGAAACTCTTTCGCTAATGCGTGAGGTAGGCTTTGATTCGGCTTTTATGTTCAAATACTCCGAACGTCCGGGCACGTATGCTGCCAAAAAAATGGAAGACAATGTTTCCGAAGAAGTAAAAGTACGTCGTTTGCAGGAAATCATCGACCTTCAACTTGAATTATCGCAGAAAAGCAACGAACAAGATGTTGGAAAAGAGTTTGAAGTGCTGACGGAAGGTTTCTCCAAACGCTCCCGCGAACAACTTTTTGGAAGAACCGAACAGAATAAAGTTGTTATTTTCGATAAGGAAAATCATAGAATTGGAGAATTCGTAAAAGTTAAGATCACAGGATTTACTGCTGCAACACTGTTTGGCGAACCAATAGGAGAATGACAAATTAACTTTTTCCGAAGTAAGTAAACATTTTCAAAAAAAAAACGTTTTACTATATAGATAACGTTGAAAACAACATTTCAAAACAAACAGACTATTAACATCAAAAAAACAAAATTATGAAATCAGAAGCGAAATTATTACTCGGATTAGGAATTGGCGTTGCTCTCGGAGCTGCTGTAGGCTACATTATGGGAAGCGACAAAAAAGAAGAATGGTTAGAACAAGCCAACGCATTTGCCGACAAAGTACGTGCCGGTGTAAAATCGGCTATCTACAAAGGAAAAAGCGAAGTAAACGATCTGAAAGAAGACATCGACGACATTACAGAAATCGCAAAAAAAGAATTAGCTAAACACTAATTAAGCGCCGGCACTGAGCATAGAGCACAGGGTATTGACTTATTTATAGACCATTTATCATCATTCTTAAAAAAGCAAAACTTCGATGGAGGACAAAACGGTTACCGGTTTATTTGATGAGATGAAAAGCGATGTTACAAGTTATGTAACAAACACCATTGAAATTGTAAAACTAGATTCGTTTGAAAAAATCAGCAAGGGAGCAGCAACAATTACCTTTGTATTGGTAATGTTGGGGATACTTTTTCTAACGCTGGCTGTGGCATTTATCACTCTCGGATTTTATCTTGGAGACGTTTTAGAGAGTACTTGGAAAGGTTTTGGAGTTGTTGCGTTAGGAGCAATTCTCATTTTATTGATTTTATTGTTAGTAAAAAAAGCATTTAAAAAATCAATTACTAATTCTGTAGTTAAATTCCTTACACGCAAGGAAGATGAGGAAGTAAAATATACAACCAAAAGCTAATGAAAAGTTACAAACTAACCCCACTCGATGAACTGCATTTAGAAAAGAAAAGAGTACGCGAAGAACGTGCAATTTCCGGACAACGTTTATCTTATCAGATTCAGTATCTGGCAGATAATTGGGGGTCGATGCTCACCAAAGGTGTAACATCAAGTATTAAGAACAAGTTAAGCGAAACGGTCGATAACCTGTCCTATGGCTCATCTTCGTCCGTTGTGCCTTTCAAAACAAAGAAACCAGGAAACCCTTGGGTAAACCTGGCTCTTTCAAACCTGCCCTTAATTAGCGGAATAGCCTGGAGAATAGCCAAGCCTGCCATTCTGGCGTTTGCCGCAAAAAAGATTACAGGCAGATTGTTTGGAGGGAAAAAGCGAAAATAAAAAAACTATATTCGATTAAATTAAGGCTCTGTGGACGGTGGTTACACCGTCCACTTTTGCTATCTTGGAGATCAGGACATTAACATCTTCTACGCTGTGGACATGAACGTTAAAAACACCTTCAAAAATACCGTCTTTCGATGTAACATTCACACTTTGAATGTTCACCATGATATCTTCCGACAGTTTAGACAATATTGAATTTAAAATTCCTATCCGGTCGATACCCGTGAAAACGATGGACGAAAGGAATGAATATTGTTTATAATCGCCCCACTCTACATGCACAATTCTTTCGCCGAAACTCGATTTCAGTTTTATTCCCGCCAGGCAGGAGCGTTTATGCACTTCCACTTCATCTTTATCGGTAATAAAACCGAAAACATCGTCGCCCGGCAACGGATTACAGCAAGACGCAACTATAAAGTTTTTCTTAAAGTTGACTTCCTGTAACTTGAATACCGATTTTCTGTCGATTTCACCTGTCTTTGCACCTTTCACACGTACAGCAGTAGAATTGCCTTTTTCTTCGGACGCTTTTTTAAAACCGCTCATTGCCTGTTTCATGTAACGGACGAACAGGTTGTCTTGTTTAGGTTCTACCGTTTCCCGCTGCTTGAGCAATTTATCTTTCGAATCGGGAAGTTTCAAATCGCCACTGCCAAGACCATAATGTAAATCTTCCCTTTTTTCGACTTTGAAGTAGTTCAATGTTTTGTTATACAAGGTATTATCGAGTTGTTCTTCCCCGATAAACTCTTGTAGCATTTTCTGCCCGCGTTCGCTTACTCTTCTTTTTTGTCGGCGAAGGGCAGCTTCTATTTTAGTCCGGGCTTTGGCGGTTGTAACATAGTTTAGCCATTCGGGTTGCGGTTGTTGTGATTGAGATGTTAAAATTTCAACCTGATCACCGCTTTTCAACTTCTCGCTTAAAGGAACCAACGTATGATTCACCTTTGCGCCTAAACAATGGTCGCCGATTCGGGTATGGATGTTGTATGCAAAATCAAGTGCGCTAGCGCCGAGAGGCAGGGTTTTTATTTCACCTTTCGGCGTAAAGACAAAGATTTCGGAAGCAAACAGGTTCATTTTCACCGTATCAAGAAAATCGATGGCGTTGGGATTAGGATTCGCCAACACCTCCTGAACGGTTTTAAGCCATTTTTCAAGTTCATTGTCTTCTTCTATCCGATTTTCTTTGTATTTCCAATGCGCGGCAAAACCTTTTTCGGCAATATCGTCCATACGCCGACTTCTGATCTGAATTTCTATCCATTTCCCGTCCGGTCCCATCACCGTGAGGTGAAGCGCCTGATAACCGTTGGCTTTCGGGTGGCTCACCCAGTCGCGGATACGGTCGGGGCGAAGTTTGTAAATGTCGGTAATGGCGGAATAGATGTCCCAGCATTGTTTTTTCTCATCCATTCCGGGATAAATCTCAAAGATAATCCGAACAGCAAAAAGGTCGTACACTTCATTGAAATCGATACCTTTTGCCTGCATTTTCTTCCAGATGGAATAAAGCGATTTCACACGAGCGCGCATTTCATAATCGATATTCATCTTATCGAGCGACTTGATTACCGGTTCGGCAAAACTCTCGTAAATTTCGTACCGCTCCTGAGCCGACATTTCAACTTTCCTCGAAAGATCACTATAAAAATCCGGATGTTCGTACTTGAAGCAAAGTTCTTCGAGTTCGGTTTTTATGGCAAAAAGTCCCAATCGATGTGCTAACGGCGCATAAATATACATTGTTTCACCGGTGATCTTGAACTGCTTGGCGGGAGTCATGGACGATAACGTTCGCATGTTGTGCAAACGGTCGGCAATTTTAATAAGGATTACACGAATATCTTCCGACATCGTTAACAGGAGTTTGCGAAAATTTTCTGCCTGTGCCGACACATTTTCACCGAACATGCCGTGCGAAATTTTAGTCAACCCGTCAACAATTTGTGCAATTTTATCACCGAAAATCACTTTAAGATCATCCACCGTATAGTCGGTATCCTCCACCACATCATGCAGCAATGCCGCTGATATGGAGGTGGAACCCAGTCCCATTTCCTTGGAAACAATGCGCGCAACAGCCAGCGGATGCATAATATACGGCTCGCCCGAACGTCGCCGTGCGCCTTTGTGAGCTTCCTTGGCCATATTGAATGCCTTGGTAATAATCTCCACTTTTCGCCGGTGGTTCGAGTTTAAATAATCGCCAATAAGTGCTTGAAACTCATCTTCGATCATCTGCTCTTCCGCTGCTAACTTATCTTCTTCACTCATATTTCCGATAGAAATAATACTATGGATTGAACTTTGAAATGAAAAAACGAAATTACAAATAAAACAGCTATTAAAACCAATCTGTAACGAAATTTTTATTGCCGGAATGTTAAAAAGCGGTGTTTATGTTGTCCTGTGAACAAAAATGAAGTACCTTTGTTTTATCAACAACAGGGGTGCCTCATAAACAACGGGCTGAGATCATACCCAAACACCTGATCCGGATAATGCCGGCGGAGGGAAAAAGTAAAAGCACACTTTCAAGTGGCTTTGTTTTTAGGTAAATCTTTCAAAAATCCCCTTTTTTATTTTACTAATCCGACTCAAAAGTCATTCGATTTTTGTGTCATGAAAACTTAATTGTAAATGAAAAAGGTATTTATTCTTGCAGGGCTTTTGGCTCTGAACTTTCCATTGTTTGCTCAGGCAGACAAACAATCGGATAGTTTAAAAAACGTGCATCTCGAAGAAGTGGTAGTTTCTGCCACAAGAGCGGGAAAGAATACTCCGATAGCGTACAGCAACGTTTCTCAATCGGAGATTAAAAAAGAAAACGCCGCACGCAACATTCCATCGATTTTACAAAATATTCCGTCGCTGGTGTCATTCACCGAAGACGGTTCGGGTGTGGGCAACACATCCATGCGCATACGTGGAACCGATGCCACGCGCATCAACGTAACGCTCAACGGAATGCCTCTCAATAACCCCGAAAGCCAGGAAGTGTATTGGGTAAATTTACCCGATTTATCTTCATCGCTGCAAAGCATTCAGGTACAGCGCGGTGTAGGAACTTCCACTAACGGGGCAGCCGCTTTTGGCGCCAGTATTTCTATGAAAACCGTGGGAGCACGATCCGAAGCTTACGGTGAAGCATCTACATCAATTGGTAGTTACAACACGTTTACATCGACCATTGCCGCAGGAAGCGGAATCCTAAAAAACGGCATGTCGGTCGATGTGCGTTATTCGCGAAACATAGGCGACGGTTATATCCGAAACGGATTTGTAAATCACAGCAACCTGTACGCCGCTCTTTCGTATTACACCGACAATCGGTTGATCAGATTGAGTTATATTAACGGAAGACAAAAAACCGGAATCACGTGGGAAGGTATTTCACCCGAAGATATGGAAAAAGAAGGACGCCGCTACAATTTGGCGGGAAAATACCTGGACGAAGCTAATAATGTGCATTATTATAACAACGAGACCGATAATTACTATTCGCATATCGTGCAGTTTTTGTTTACACGCGAGTTCAATAATCACTTGTCGCTAAACGCTAATTTGAGTTACAATAACGGTTTCGGATATTACGAAAATTATCGTTCTGACAAATATAACGGTTTTAAGCGGGGTGATAAGTTCTCAGATTACGGATTACCCAGTCAAACCGTAAACGGGGTAACTTATTCACGTTCACAATTAATTCGTCAAAAATTGATGCGCAACGATTTTTACGTGGCAAACCTCTCGCTGAATTATACAAAAAATACGCTGAACTGGATTTTCGGTAGTACATATAGCTTTTACGACGGAGATCATTATGGAAAACTTCCGTGGGTGAAATTCAACCAAAATATCCCCAAAAATTACGAGTGGTACAGAAACGCGGGTAAAAAAGGTGAGTTTAACGTGTTTACAAAAGCGGAATATCAACTCAATAACCAACTATCCTTGTTTGGAGATGTGCAATATCGAAATATAAGTTATCGTTTTAGCGGAATTGATGATGATTTAACGGATATTACAAAAGATTTTACTTACAATTTCTTTAATCCGAAAGTCGGAATTTTCTATCGGATAGATTATCGCAACAACCTTTATGCTTCGGCAGCCGTGGGACAACGCGAACCGCTTCGCACCGATTTAAAAGAGAGCATCAAAGGCGGTGGTGAAGATGACCGTATCCGTCCGGAAAAAATGATTGACTACGAAATAGGATATCAATTCTCCCACGAAAACGGGGTGAATTTGGGAGCAAACATCTATTATATGGATTACAAAAATCAAATGGTACAAACCGGAAGGCTCAACGATGTGGGTTATAAACTGATGGAAAACGTAAAAAACAGCTATCGCCGAGGAATTGAGTTGGAAGCATCGGTTCCGTTTATGGAAAATAAATTCAGATTGAATGCTAATGCAACATTCAGCCAAAATAAAATTAAAAACTATACGGCATATTTCGATTTGTATGACAATCAGGCAAACTGGAATTGGAGCGGACAAAAGTCAGAAGAGTTTAGAAGCACAAACATTTCGTATTCTCCGAATATTGTTGGAATGGCAAATTTTACATATCAACCCTTGAAATCGTTGTATTTTAATTTATTGGGAAAATATGTGGGAAAACAATATCTCGATAATACATCAAATGACGCAAAATCGATTGACGCTTATTTTGTAAGTAACTTATCGGCCGGATACACGTTCGAAAAAATACCGATAGGCAGAATCATTTTGCAGGTTTTTGTGAACAACCTGTTCAACAAGGAATATATCGCCAACGGCTGGGCTGCTACCGATATTTTCGAAGATGGAAGTGTGAAAAATTATATTGGTTATTATCCGCAAGCCACGCGTAACTACATAGCAAGAATAACTGTTAGTTTCTAAACCTCTTTTCAGAAACGCTATAAATGGTGTCTAATGTAAAAACCGGAAACTGCGGATTATTCTATCTAATCACTCGAAATCTTCGGCGCCTTCAGAAGAAAAAACAAGGTTTCATACACTCCCACTCAATTTATCTTACCACTGTCTTTTATAGGAATTGCCATTTTAGCGCTAATTGCCTTTAT
>MVZJ01000074.1 GCA_002069095.1 Bacteroidetes bacterium ADurb.BinA174
CAAGTGTTTTACTTAATATTTTACAGCTTTTTTAGGCTAATTCTTTTAGGAAGAATTGCGGATAATCATTAAAATAAATAATAACTTGATTATAAAACCAAAGGCATAAGAATATGACAACAAGAAGACAATTCATTAAACATTGAGACTGTATCAAAAGCATCATTATCGTTTTATTTTGTCATTGCCTAATGGCGATTCTTTGAATTCTGAACGTAGTGAAGAATCTATTTTGTCAGTATTATAAATACTTCATCCCGATAAAGCTCCATTCAGTATGACAATTTGATAGCATATTTTACTTTTGATACAGCCTCTTATAATTATTAGGTAGTTTTTCTAAAAAAATTATAGTTCTTGACTCTTACTACTTATGATGCTTTGGCTGCTCTTTTAACTTTTTGGTTAGTTCTTCCGCGCGTTTTGCTACAAGCAGTTTTTTATAATTGCCTGCTAAGCCAAATTGCCATTAGTCTGTCATAAACTATGTATCCTTTTTCAGACTTATAAACAACTTCATTTTTAAGCAATTTTGCAAGAGCGGTATTTACACTACTTGCCGCTTTCAAATCGTATTTCGCTATAAATCGTCCGGCATTTATGGCTTTTACACAGCCCTCTTTAGCTATTGCCTTGAGTAGCTTAACTGCTGTGGACGTATAGGCAGATAGCAGATTTTGATAGGCATATTCATATTCAGCGATTAACTTATCGATTGCAGCAAAAAACTGAGCCGATTCGGTAACACTTTCCCCATAACCATAAAGTCTATTTAAAACACTTTGAATATACCAAGTATGTCCTTCAAAAACATCGTATAACTCATTGAAAACATTTTCTTTCAAGTCCATTTTTTTGTCTTTGAAAAATGTATAGGCAAAATGATAATATTGAGTTTTTTCAATAGCGCCGATACTCATCAGTTGTGTGCTTTGATAAAAAGGACGCTTACTCGATGTAAAAAGTTCCTGCATCAGACGCTGCCTACTTCCTGCAAAAATGAAACGAACATTTGGTACAAATTGAATATAAGAACGGAGTAATGCTTCTACCCTCTTTTCACGATATTCAACAATCTGTTGAAATTCGTCAATCGCAATTATACATTGCTTTTCAGATGAGGCCAAATAAGTAAAAACATCTTTCAACGTGGCTTCTTCACGACCAGGTTCAATATCAACACTAAATTCAGGATTTCCGGTTATCGGATCAAACCGCATGACTGGGCGCAAGCTTTTAATAACCGTGCCTATTTTGCTTATAAGTCGCTGTATATCGGAGTCTAAAACTCCAAGGACGGCTTCTGCAAAAATGCGAGTAAAATCGTTTAAACTCGATGTCGGGAAAATATCCATATAAATCATTCTCCCGAAATACTGCTGCGAAAGTTCATGGAAAACATGATGTATAAGCCCTGTTTTACCTATACGCCGAGGCGCGGTAAGTGTCAGATTACGACCATTTTGTAACGCGTCAACAATTTCACGAGTTTCTTTTTCCCGATTGCAAAAATAGGCGGGACTGTGATATCCGAATACGAGAAATGGATTGTTTAATGTTTTCATCTTATTACGTAAAAAGCGTTACACAAATTACGTAATAATAATCGAGATTTCCAATTTTCTTATCGAAAATTTACGCAAAAAACGTTACGCAAATTACGCAAAGTTGATAAACTTGAAGTAATTTCCAATCTTTTTAGTCGTAGTTCTTATGTTTGCTCTTTAACTCTTCGCTAAGTTCTTCCGCACGTTTTACCGCGGCGTGAATATGCGAACAAATATTTTCTTCGCCCACGAGTTGCGGAATCCTCGATTTTTTTAAGCTGGCGCGTACATCGTCGTTTACTCCAGAAAGAATAACCTGAATCTTCTCTTTTTTAGAGTTTTTGCATAAGTTTTCCAAGTTGTTCAATCCGGTAGAGTCTATAAACGGTACTTTACGCATACGAATAATGCGAATATCGGGGCGTTTCCCAATTTCGCGCATGACATCATCGAATTTATTGGCTACGCCAAAGAAAAACGGCCCGTCAATTTCATAAACTTCCACGCCTTTAGGTAAATGCAACACTTCGTCTTGCAGGTTACCGGAATGTGATTCTATATCTTTCGAAATATCTACTTTGCCGGTAGTTACTGAAACCTGAGTGCTTTCCGTCAGACGTTTCAAAAACAGGAAAACGGCCAGCAGCAAGCCTACTTCAATAGCGATAGTCAAATCGAAAACAACCGTCAGTGTAAATGTAGTGAGCAGTACGGATAAGGTGGATTTCGATTGCTTTGCTAATGAACGGAACGTGCGCCATTCGCTCATGTTATACGCCACCACAACAAGAACGCCAGCAAGACAAGCCATCGGGATATGTTTGGTAAGATCGCCCAAAAACAATAGAATCAATAACAGAACTACCGCGTGAATAATCCCCGAAACAGGTGAACGGCCACCGTTATTGATATTTGTCATTGTTCGGGCAATAGCTCCGGTAGCCGGAATTCCACCGAAAAACGGTGTTACGATATTGGCAACTCCCTGAGCTACTAATTCCATGTTCGAATTATGCCGCTTTCCAATCACTCCATCGGCAACGGTTGCAGATAACAGCGACTCAATTGCGCCCAGCATGGCAATAGTGAATGCCGACGGGAAAAGAATACGAATACTTTCGAGGCTGAATCCAATGGGTTCTACCTGCGGTAATTGGCTTTTTATGTGGAAACGGTCGCCAATAGTTTCAATTCCCGAAACGCCCAAATATTGCTTCATCAGAAAAACAACTACCGTCATTACAATAATGGCAATAAGCGATCCGGGTATTTTCTTGGAAATTTTGGGCGTAAGGAAGATAATTATCACGCTTATAATGCCAATACCGGCAGCCCACCAGTTTATGGTGCCGATTTGCTGGAAATAAACGCCCCATTTAGCGAAAAAATCGGACGGAACCTTGTCGATGCTTAGTCCGAACAAATCTTTTATCTGCGTGGAGAAAATTGTCAATGCAATACCTGCCGTAAACCCTACAACAATTGGATAGGGAATAAATCTAATAACGGTTCCCAATTTCAGAAAACCCATTAAAAGAAGCATAATTCCGGCAAGAACGGTAGAAATTGCCAGTCCGGTGATGCCAAATTGCTCCACAATTCCGTAAACGATAACGATAAAAGCTCCTGTTGGCCCGCCGATTTGCACATGGCTTCCGCCCAAGAACGAAATAATGAATCCGGCAATAATGGCAGTTACAATACCTTTTTCAGGCGTAACACCCGATGAAATACCAAAAGCAATTGCCAAAGGCAACGCCACTATGCCGACAATTAAGCCGGACATTGCGTCGGCTACAAATTTCTCTTTGTTGTAAGTTTTAAGAGAAGTAAAAAGTGTAGGTTGAAAATCTTTTAATAAAGTTTTTAGCATTGCGTCAATTCAATAATCGACTGCAAAATTAACAATTTAAAGGAAAAAATGAAATAGTATGGTGTTAAAGTTAGAAAGCTCCTTGCTCAACGAGTACGCAGGCACGTTCTGTTAAGCGGTCTTCGCCATAAGGATTATACCGTTTTTTCAAACTGTTGCCGAACAAACTAGCGAAAGTGTTCCAAAAAATCGCCTTACCGGTTCCCATAAAGGCGTCCACAATATGATAGGAAGAAGAGTTTGTTTCTCTGTCCACCAGCTTTATAAGCAGTTGTCCCTGAGAGCGGGTCAGTTTTTTCATTTTCGGGGTATAGATCTCTTTTAAATGACGTTCCATGCGATTAAGATGCTGCTGCCGGGCTTTATCGTCGGGAAGTGTTTCCATGTATTCATATGTTTCCGTAATGATACCGGCAATTTCTTTAGCGTAAGGGAGCGTTTTTTTTACGTCGCGAATTAATTTTGAATATTGCACTTGTTGCCTGCTGCTGGCAAAACGAAGAGGAGAATACTTGATAAAATCGTGTAAACTCATACAGGCTACCGTGTCACCGTCAAGAATTATTGCAGGGTACACGTTTGGTAACAGGTAAATGGTGGTTCTTTGCTTTGCCGGTGTAGTGTTGTCGGCAATTAAGTCCTGCGCCTTTGCGTTGTAAACAAAAGTTACAGCCAGAAATAGATATATTTGAACAATTTTTTTCATAAATCCGAGGCAAAAATAATACTATTGTTTTATTCGTGTACTTAAAACCACGTTAAGTGTAGTTAATTAATCATCATATTTATAGATTGTTAAGTAAATAATTTTGAAAAAACTTCTAAAATTGAATGTTTCAGGCAAAAAAGGAGGATGTTTTTACTTGATTTACTTTAATTTGGATTACCTTTGAAAAACTAAAAATCAATAGTTATGGCTTATTATCATTTGGGAGAATTAGTCCACAATCAGGCGCAGAAATATAAGAGCAGAACTTCGCTAAAGTTTTTACTGTCAAACGGTGAATGGACACATATATCGTGGGAAGAATTTTCGGATAGAATTATAAAAACAGCCCAGGCAATGGCTGAAATGCAGATTAAACCCGAAGATAAAATCGGAGTTTATTCTCAGAACATGGCAAAATACCTAATTACGGATTTTGCCGCATATGCCAACCGGGCAATTATGACGCCTATGTATGCCACTTCGTCGCCGTCGCAGGTAGAATATATTGTGAACGATGCGCAGATAAGTGTGATTTTTGTGGGCGAACAATTCCAGTATAATAACGCGTATAAAGTTCAGCAGGGAAGTTCGGTGCTGAAAAAAATTATTGTTTTCGATAATAACGTCGTGCTGAAACCCGAAGATAAGACTTCGATTTATTTTGACGATTTTATTACCACAGGTGATAATTCCGAATCACTTGCGATTGTAAATGCCCGGCTTCGACAGCTTAAATTTAGTGACTTGGCTACTATCATTTATACGTCGGGAACAACCGGGGAACCAAAAGGGGTGATGCTTACGCATGATAATTATATTCAGGCATTTAAAATTCACGATATTCGCCTTACACAATGTTCCGAAAAAGATATTTCGATGTGCTTTCTTCCATTAACCCATATTTTTGAAAAAGCCTGGACATATTATTGTTTTCACAGAGGAATAACCGTTGTTGTAAACAGAGATCCGACTAAAATCCAGCAAACCCTAAAACAAATTCGTCCGACATTAATGAGTAACGTTCCCCGATTCTGGGAAAAAGTATATGATGGAATTCAGCAAAGAATAGAAACCGCAAGCGGAGTAACAAAATGGTTGTTCGAGGACTGTGTCAGGACGGGGAAAAAACACAATCTTGTTTACAGAAACCAAAGGAAACGTCCGCCGATAGGACTTGCCTTAAAATTCCTTATATATAAATTCACCGTGTTTAATCTGATTAAGAGGGTGATTGGCATCGACAGAGGAAACTTTTTCCCTGTTGCGGGTGCGCCGTTATCGGATAAAATAAATGAATTTATGCAGTCAATTGATGTGCATATAATTTATGGATATGGACTTTCCGAAACAACCGCTACAGTTAGTTGTTTTCTTGAAAAAGGGTTCACCATAGGAACGGTAGGAAAAGCTATGCCTGAAATAGAAGTTAAAATAGGAGAGAACAACGAGATTTTGGTAAAAGGCAAAACCGTGATGAAAGGATATTATAATAAACCTGCTGAAACTGCTGCTGCATTTACTGATGATGGCTTTTTCAGAACAGGTGATGCCGGAAAGTTGACTGAAAACAACGAAATTATTCTGACCGAAAGAATAAAAGACCTGTATAAAACTTCGAACGGAAAATATATTGCTCCGCAAATGATTGAAACGCGGATGACCGAAGATAAATTCATTGACCAGATTGCCGTAATAGGTGATGAACGCAAATTTGTAAGTGCTTTAATCTTTCCGAATTTCGAAATTCTGAAAGAATATGCCCGGGAACACAATATTTCGTACGGTTCGGTTGAAGAATTAGTGAAAAACAAAGATATCCACGATTTTATATTCGGCAGAATAGAGCTTTTGCAGGCTCAGTTTACTTCGTATGAAAAAATTAAGAAAATAACGCTATTGGGGCATCCTTTCACGATGGAATCGGGAGAACTCACCAACACGTTGAAGTTGCGTCGTAAAGTGATTCTTGAACGCTATGCCGATGTGATTGATAAAATGTACGTGGAATAGCCGAGACATGGGAAGCCTTGTAGTGAAAACAACCTCGCGCTGCAAAACTCCGAACTTTATACTCTGAACTTGAGAACTTTTTTGTTATCTTTGCACCGTTTTTTAAAAGTAAAAAAATGGAATATAATTTCGGAGAAATAGAAAAACGGTGGCAACAGTATTGGGTTGACCATCAGACCTACAAAGTTACAGAAGATACATCCAAACCCAAGTTTTACGTACTTGATATGTTTCCGTATCCATCGGGAGCAGGTTTGCACGTGGGACATCCGCTGGGATACATCGCTTCCGATATTTATTCTCGATACAAACGCCTGCAAGGATTTAATGTACTTCACCCGATGGGTTTCGATGCCTACGGTCTTCCTGCGGAACAATACGCCATTCAAACCGGTCAGCATCCGGCAATTACCACCAAAAACAACATTGCCCGCTATCGCGAGCAATTAGATAAAATCGGTTTTTCTTACGACTGGAACCGCGAGGTGCAAACCTGCGATCCCGATTATTACAAATGGACACAATGGGCATTCATCAAAATGTTTCATTCCTATTATTGTAATCAGGCGCAACAAGCCCGTCCGATTGAGGAATTAATCGAAGTTTTTTCCAAACAAGGAACTGCCGGATTGGATTTAGCTCAAACCGAACCAATGCACTTCACCGCTGATGAGTGGAACGTAAAATCGGAAAAAGAACAACAAGAAATACTGATGAATTACCGCATCGCTTATTTGGGCGACACAATGGTAAACTGGTGTCCGGCTCTGGGTACCGTTCTTGCCAACGACGAAGTAAGCGAAGGAATTTCCATACGTGGCGGATATCCTGTTGAACAAAAGAAAATGCGCCAGTGGTGTCTCCGCGTTTCGGCTTACGCCGAAAGATTGTTAAATGGTTTGGACAATGTTGATTGGACAGAATCGCTGAAGGAAACACAACGGAATTGGATTGGGCGTTCAGTAGGCGCTGAAATGACATTTAACACACCTAACGGTGTTTCATTCGATATTTTCACCACCCGGGCCGACACCATTTTCGGCGTAACCTTTATGGTGCTCGCACCCGAAAGTGAATTAGTAGAGCAACTTACTACCGATGAGCAACGCACCGAAGTAGAGACTTACATTCAAAAAACAAAAAAACGCACCGAACGCGAACGCATTGCCGATAAATCGGTGAGCGGCGTTTTCTCCGGTTCCTATGCAACGCATCCATTCACTGGTGAGCCGTTACCTATCTGGATATCAGACTATGTTTTGGCAGGTTACGGAACAGGCGCTATTATGGCCGTTCCCGGGCACGATAGTCGCGACTATGCTTTTGCCCGTCATTTCAATTTACCCATTATTCCGCTGATTGAAGGCTGCGACATTTCGGAAGAAAGTTTTGATGCCAAGGAAGGCATTATGATGAATTCCGATTTTTTGAACGGGATGAGCGTTGAGGAGGCTATCCCCGCCGCAATCGACGAAGTGGAAAAACGAAAACTCGGATTTCGTAAAGTAAACTTCCGTTTACGCGATGCTATTTTCTCCCGCCAACGTTATTGGGGCGAACCGTTCCCAATTTACTACAAAGACGGAATGCCATACACGCTTCCCGAAAGCGAACTTCCACTCGAACTTCCCGAAGTGGATAAATACCTTCCTACGGAATCGGGCGAACCGCCGCTTGGTCGTGCTAAAAACTGGTTTTATACTCCCCTTTCTTGTGGAAAGAGGCAGGAGGAGAAGCGTTATCCGCTGGAATTGAGCACTATGCCTGGTTTCGCCGGTTCTTCAGCTTACTATTTACGCTATATGGATCCTCGCAATAATGATGCGTTAGTTTCAACTGAGGTAAACGAATACTGGCGCAACGTGGATTTGTACATCGGCGGAACGGAACACGCAACAGGACATTTGATTTACAGTCGGTTCTGGAATAAATTTCTTTTCGATTTGGGCTTTTCATGCGAGCAGGAACCATTCAAGAAACTCGTTAATCAGGGAATGATTCAAGGAAGGAGCAATTTCGTGTACCGGATCAAAGAAACCAATACTTTCGTCTCAGTGAATCTCAAGGATCAGTACGATGTTACACCCATTCACGTGGATGTAAACATAGTTCACAACGATATTCTGGATATTGAAGCTTTCCGCAACTGGAATCCTGAATACAAAACAGCCGAATTTATTCTCGAAGAGGGCAAGTATATCTGCGGTTGGGCAGTGGAAAAAATGTCGAAATCGATGTACAACGTGGTGAATCCCGATGTGATTGTGGAAAACTACGGCGCCGATACGCTTCGTTTGTACGAAATGTTTTTGGGACCGCTGGAACTTTCCAAACCGTGGGATACGAACGGCATCGATGGTGTACATCGTTTCCTGCGCAAGCTTTGGAACTTGTTCCATGCCAACGGGCAATTTTCGGTTTCCGATGAGAATCCGACTAAAGAAGAGTTGAAATCATTGCACAAACTCATCAAGAAAGTAACGTTTGATATCGAAAATTTCTCGTTCAATACGTCAGTATCGGCATTTATGATTTGTGTAAATGAATTGTCGCAGTTGAAATGCAATAAAAAGGCCATCCTGGGTGATTTGCTGATTTGCCTTGCACCTTTTGCCCCACACGTTACCGAAGAATTGTGGCATAAGTTAGGTAATGAAGAAACCATCTGCGATGCTAAATTTCCCGAATTAATCGAAGAATATTTAAAGGAAGACGTATTTTCTTACGCCATTTCATTCAACGGGAAATCGCGGTTTGTACTGGAATTTGCTGCTGACGCATCGAATGAGGAAATAGAAAAAACGGCTCTTGAACATCCCAATTCACAAAAGTGGCTGGATGGAAAAACACCGAAGAAAGTAATTATTGTTCCAAAAAAAATCGTGAACGTAGTTATTTGATGCTTGCTAAAGAGAGGTTTAATGTGAGTTTAGAAATTAATCGAAAATGAATTTACCTGCAAAAAAATATCTTAAAACGTTTGAATGGCGCGATTATGTTTTGGTAGTAATCGGTTTGGCGCTCTATGCCATAGGCCTTACCGGCTTCTTGATCCCAAACAAAATTATTACTGGTGGGCTGGCCGGTATTTCGCTATTAATCAATTATTCAATCGGAATTCCCGTTTGGCTTTCAATTTTAGTTATTAACAGCGCTTTGTTGGTTTTCGCCTGGTTTGTGTTAGGGCGCAAGTTCGTTTTTAATACCCTTTTCGGTGCGTTTGGACTAACACTTATCATCGGTATTTTTGAAAAATACATTACTTTTTCGTTACTGCCTAACGCCGATCCGCTTATGGCAAGTATTATCGGGGCAATTTGTTGCGGAGTAGGACTTGGATTAGTGTACTCAATGAACAGCACAACGGGTGGAACCGATATTGTGGGCGCTATCATCACCAAATACCGCTACATAAGCATGGGACGCGGACTAATGTACGTGGATGTTGTAATTATCCTCAGTTCGTGGTTCTTGTTTCAAAGTCTCGAAAAAATTATTTATGGGCTTATCATAATTGCCGTTTTATACTACACGGTCGATATGGTAATCAGCGGCGCCCGACAATCGGTGCAATTTTTTATTTTTTCGAATAAGTACGATGAAATTGCTTCGCATATCAACTCCGAATTAAATAGGGGATGCACCGTTATCGACGGAATGGGTTGGTACTCTCAAAGTCCTCAAAAAGTGCTGATTGTACTTGCCCGAAAAACCGAATCCACCTCCATTTTCCGATTGGTAAAACGGATCGATAAAAACGCTTTTGTTACTCAAAGCAACGTGGTGGGTGTTTATGGAAAAGGGTTTGACAGTATAAAGTGATTTCCGGCCCGATTGATTCTGTTTTTTTATATGACTATCCGCAAAACTTCCTAATCAATTCTCGTCAAAATCAGCGAACAAGTTCGAACAGGAACGTTCCTTTAGGGCGTGGATGAATAGTTGGAAATTCAATCGGCTTTAGCCAAAATTTAAATAATCTGGTCTAAAGCCC
>MVZJ01000075.1 GCA_002069095.1 Bacteroidetes bacterium ADurb.BinA174
CGAACTTGCCAATTCCAGCGCTTTTGTTGCATGTATCTGAGCTTCAGAAATTCTGTTCATTTCAATTAACAAATTCGCAGCATTGGTATGTTCAGTAATTTTCAGAAAATTACGATCCAATTTATAAGCATAATCCATTGCATTTAATACATCTTTCAATGCATTTTCATATTTTTTTTCCAATTTATAAATATGACTTCTATTGGAATATGCAGTAGCCAAACCAATATCGTAATCATTCGCTTTGGATTTTATAATCATAGAATCGTACCAGGCGTAAGCTTCTTTGTAGTTATTTTCGCGCTCAGCAATTCCACCCAAATCGTTGAAAATGGCTATGCGGGTTGAAATACGTTCCTCATCGGAATTCTTGGCGATATTATAGGCTTTATCCACGTAAAATTTCCATTTACTTTTGTCGGTTTCTTTGAATAGTTGCCCTAAATGCTGATAATAATAGGCCAAATTCTTTTTTACTCCCGAAAGTTCCTTATTTTTAATGGCTTTAAGTGTATAGGCAATGGCTAATTTGTAATTTCCCATCGATTCATATTCAGAACCCATGTTCATCATGGTCAAAGCAATTTTATCAAGATTATTGATTTCACTAAACGCCCTTAAAGCACGATGGTAGTAACTTAACGCAAGTTCTCTTTTACCTTCGTAACTTGCATTGGTTGCCAATAAGTTACACAAAACGCCTACTTCACGGAAGATTTTTGCCTTAGATGCTAAAGTAAGCCCTTTTTGAAGATAAAAATTACTTTTATCGAAATCACTAATTTCGCATAAATAATCGCCTAAATATTTATAGGCATCAACTATAGCAGCAGTATCATTTGCTTTAATCGCTTTGTTTAAGGAGCGTTGTAACGATTGGATAGAATCATCGGCAGAAATAATCGTGGTAAAAAAGGAAAAAACAATTAACAGGAATAGCTTCTGCATAAAAAATGGTTAATTCGGATTATTTTTACAAATATAAACATTTTTTGCTTTTGGAATGCTTTAAACCGCTACTAAAAAAAAATAATGTAAAAAAGCTATTTCAAAGATTTTTAAAACCTTTGAAATAGCTTAAATTTTGCTGTTAAAAAGCTTTCTATAAGTTATGATTTTGTAATGTCTTTTTGGATAACGATGTACCCGAAAATTCAAATCTCAGGCACTTCATTAATACTTCCGTACCGGTGATATTCAAAAGTAACGCTTTGTTCTTTTACGTAATGCAGTAATTCGAGTCGTCCTTCGGCAAGCGGTGTTTGAGTAGCAATATACTTGCCAAGTTCGGCTGCTTTCTGATATATCTTAACCGATAATTTTTCTGAACAAGTACGTACGCGTTCGTATTTATCCATTTCCTGAACAAAAACTTCTTCGCTCTGCGTTTTAATTTTATCGGCAAAAAGCATTTTTAGCGCATTCAAATTTTCGTTTTCCGCATCTATACTGATAAAAAGTGGCGTTCGGGCAATTTCAGAGGCTGTTACAACCATTAAAATATCAGAAAGTTTGTCGCCCTGTTGAACTCGAAGAACCATATTTTTTAGAGGCAAATATCGGAAAATATTTTGTAGTTATGCGGATTTTTTTTATTATCTTTGTAGCAAATTTGAAGAAAACTAATTAAATGAGTCAAAAAAAAATTCTCTACATCACACAAGAAATTTTCCCTTATTTGCCGGAAACACAAATTTCGCATATATCGAGATATTTACCTCAAGCCATTCAGGATAAAGGCCACGAAATCCGCACGTTTATGCCCAAATTCGGCAACATTAACGAGCGTAGAAATCAACTGCATGAAGTGATTCGTCTCTCAGGGATGAACCTGATAATTGATGATTCGGATCATTCGCTGATTATCAAGGTCGCTTCCATACAATCGGCACGTATGCAGGTTTATTTCATCGATAACGACGATTTCTTTCAAAACCGTAAGACGCTTACCGACGAAAAGGGAGAAGAGTACGATGACAACGATGAGCGAAGCATCTTTTTTATCCGCGGTGTATTGGAAACCATCAAAAAACTGCGTTGGGTTCCCGACATAATTCATTGCCACGGCTGGTTCACCGCATTGGCGCCTATTTATATTAAGAAGGGATACAAAGACGATCCCTGCTTAAAGAACGCTAAAGTTATTTATTCCGTTTACGACGAGAACTTCGAAAAACCTTTTAACGAAGGATTTTCAGAAAAACTTCGTTTCGACACCATTGGCGACAAGGAAATAGAAGATGTAAAAAGACGAGGGGAAATGAATTTTGTGAACCTCACAAAATTGGCTGTCGATTATTCCGACGGTATCGTTCAGGGAAGTGAAAACATTCACAAAGAGATAGATAAGTACATCAACGACAAGAAAATCCCTTATTTGGAATACGATGCTAATTTTGAAACGAATATAGATAGAATTGAGGAATTTTGCGATAAAATTGATGCCTAAATTCTCTTAAAAAAAATTCATCAGGCAAACATTTTTTTGTTCTGATTGACAATTATCATTAAAAAAAGTAAGAAAGCCCGTTAAGGGCTTTTTTTTCAGATATTTTTTTCAGATATTTGCGTTCATAATTTTTTGAAACGAATGAAACTTCAACCCTTATACAAACTATTATTCATTGCCATTGTTACGGTTTTCGCTTCCTGCGTTGATACCCTGGATAAGATAGGCTTTACCATTCAACCGGAAAACGACAGGGTTTCGGTGGGTACGGACACGTTGTATGTCTCATCCCGGACCATCCAGGTGGATTCTGTTTTTTCCAGAACCAAATACCCCATTTTAGGAGAATATATCGACCCGGTTTTCGGTTCCATCCGGTCTGAATACGTCGGTGAATTTTATTATCCCGAGAGTCAAGCGTTTAAAGATGACGCTATCATTGATTCCGTTCGGCTGACGGTTTCTTATTCGTCCATCATAGGCGATTCATTAGCTCCTATGAGATTAGCTGTGTATAAGGTGATTGGAGAACTGCCTAAAAATCATGACTACACGAACTTCGATCCCCGGAAAAAAGCCGATATGTCTGCTCCGCTCGGTACTCAAATGTTTACCGGAAGGAATAACACGTACCGTACAGAAATCTATTATTCCGGTAACACGACTCAAGAAGTCAGGATTTACGAAATTTACACGAAATTGCCAACATCAATAGGACAATCGTTCTTAGACGAATACAAAAAACCCGATCACGGTGCATTGAAAAATACCGATACTTTCAGGAAATTTTTCCCCGGATTATACATTACGACAAACTTTGGTAACAGTACAATCCTAAACGTAAACCTTACATCGCTGAACATTTTCTACAACTACATCGATCCGAAAGGTTCTTCACAAAAAACAGATACGATACGCACCTCGGAATTCCGGTTGAACATTACCCCTGAGGTGACACAGATCAATCACATACAAAATAACAACAACCGATTGCTGGCACCAAACGATAAGGGCACTTTTGTAAAGAGCCCGGCAGGAGTAAACACAGAAATCACTTTTCCAATATCCGAGATATATTCGAAACTTACCAATCGGTCGTTAAATCAAGCGCGGTTCATAGTTTACGCTTTACCCGAAGCTAATCAGGACGAGAAAGTGAAATTATCCCCACCCGACCATTTGCTTTTGGTGAATAAAGACTCGCTGAAAGGTTTCTTCGAAAACAGAAGATTGCATGACAATGTAACCAGTTTTTATGCTTCTTTCAATTCGGAAACATATTCCTACAACTTTGGAAATATTGCCGCAATGATCAACTATTACAAACGACAAAAGAACGAAGCATTTGATCTTACTTATTATCTGGTTCCGGTGGATATCACATTCACTACAACAGGAGCTTCTTATTATTCGCAAGGGGCAAGTACTCCTACGGCCATTTATAATCAGATGAAACCGTCGGCAGTAATGCTTGAAAATAAACCCGAAAAACTAAAATTGGATATAATTTATAGTTCGTTTTAGTAAAAGAGCAAAGACAAAAACACCAGGATAAAAGACTTCGGGCTGCAAATCATCAATTTGCAGCCCGCTATTTTTGTCTTAAAACTTGATTGTCTATTGTCTGTCAATCTTGGTTCTTGGCTCCTGGTTCTATATCAAAACAGAAAACCTTGTTCCAAATCTCTTTTCCGCCCCAAATGCCGATAGGCAAGTTCGGTTGCTTCGCGGCCCCGCGGAGTACGTTTTAGAAAACCTTCCTTAATGAGAAACGGTTCGTAAACCTCTTCGATGGTTCCGGCATCATCACCAACGGCGGTTGCGATAGTGGTAATGCCTACCGGGCCGCCTTTGAATTTATCGATAATGGTGAGAAGAATTTTGTTATCTATTTCATCCAATCCGTATCGGTCGATATTCAATGCTTCGAGCGCATAGGATGAAATGGCTTTATCTATCTTTCCCGTGCCTTTCACTTGTGCAAAATCACGCACCCGACGAAGCAACGCATTGGCAATACGAGGCGTGCCCCGGCTTCGCGAAGCAATTTCTTCGGCAGCATTCTGTGCACAAGCGATATTTAAAATATTGGCAGAACGAAGAATAATACCCGTAAGAGTATCGGCATCATAATATTCTAAGTGCATATTAATACCGAAACGGGCACGTAAAGGGCTAGTGAGCAGGCCGCTTCTCGTGGTTGCACCGATTAGGGTAAACGGATTTAAATCAATTTGGATTGATCGGGCGCTTGGACCTTTATCGATCATAATATCAATCCGATAATCTTCCATTGCACTGTAAAGATATTCCTCCACTACGGGCGACAACCGGTGAATTTCATCAATAAACAACACATCGTTCGTTTCCAGCGAGGTTAGTATTCCGGCCAAATCGCCGGGTTTATCCAACACCGGACCCGATGTTACTTTAAAACCTACATTCAACTCATTGGCAATGATGTTCGAAAGCGTGGTTTTACCCAGTCCCGGAGGGCCGTGCAGCAGCACGTGATCGAGCGATTCGCCGCGCATGCGCGCAGCGCTTACGAAAACTTTCAGGTTTTCCACAATTTTATCCTGTCCGGCAAAACCATTGAAGGTAAGCGGACGTAACGCACTTTCGTACTCACGGTCGTTTTCCTGAAAATTTTTATTTACGTGTATGTCGAATGGTTCTTGCATAGTTGAATGTGCAAAAGTAATGATTTATCGTGAGTTTTGGAAATCTGAAATTAGTCAAAAAAGTCTTCATTGTAAAAAAGAATGTATGTCTTTGTTGGTAACTGCAAAAATTATGCGATAATGGGCGTTCTAAAATTCACAATAAAAATTTCGGAAAACAACACTATCCAGCTTCCTAAAAACTCTACTTTTATAAATAAGAAAGTGGATATAATTTTAATACCCAAAACAAAACAAGGCAAAAAGTGGTAAAGTAACAGAATTTGTGCAAAAATGGGGTGGTTTTTTAAGAAACATCAATCCTGAAGAATCAAAATACAATTATCTATCTGAAAAATACAAATGAAGAAGTTTTTTTGATAGCAATATTATCCTTAGATTTACCCCGTATTATTTATGTTTTTAGCTTTATGCAGAAGCAAGGCATCTAACCTCGCCGCGGTATAGTGGACTATTTCAAGAGGTTAGCAACACAGCAGATGCGTAAAGATAAAAGCGGGCAAAAGCATCACTGTCAGAAAAATGTTTTAATCATATCATTCGATTTTATTGATTACATACTGAGGGGATCACTTGAATTGATCCCCTCGGTGAAAATTTATGAGCAAGATAGTAATATTTCCCTCGCCACATCGCCCGTAACATTTCGGTTTTCGCCATAAGCAACACCTCTATCGTTAAAGCGTTTGGCGATGGTTTCGATAGTTTTGTTTCCGATATTTTCTTCAGATAATCGTGTAGTTAAGCCTAACGAGCGGTAGAATTTTTCAGTCATTTCAATTGCTTTTTCCACACGTTCGTCTTCACTGCCTTCGGTAATATTAAATATGCGTTCGCCATATTGCAACAGTTTGTCGTGTTTTTGTTCACGTAATACACGCATCGTGGCGGGCATTATAATCGCCAACGAATGTCCGTGCGTAGTTCCGTGTAAAGCTGTAATCTCGTGACCAATCATGTGTGTTACCCAATCTTGCGTCACGCCCATTCGAATAAAATCGTTCAATGCCAATGTTGCGGCAAGCATATAATCTGCCATTAGGTCGTAATCGCAGGGATTCTCTTTGATTTTTGGTGCAATTTCCATTACCGAAAGCAAAATTCCTTCCGCCCATCTGTCCATTAGTCGCGATTGATTGGGTGTGGTAAGATACTGTTCCAACACGTGCGTGTAGGCATCAGCAAGACCACATGCTATCTGATGTTCCGAAAGCGTGTATGTTACTTCGGGATCGAGAATTGAAAATTGAGGATAAGTACCGCCAAAAGAAAATTTTTCATTGGTTTCGGCGCGTGTAATTACTGCTCCGCTGTTCATTTCGGAGCCGGTTGCCGGCACGGTCATTACCGATGCAAAAGGTATTTGTTTTTCGGCATTGCCTTTTAACACAATATCCCACGCATCGTCGTCTGATAGAATGCCTGCGGCAATCAGTTTTGTTCCGTCAAGCACCGAGCCGCCGCCTACGGATAATAAAAAATTGATATTTTCGCTTTTGCCCAACTCTATAGCTCTGCGTAGCGTTTCTACCTGCGGATTAGGTTCAATGCCCCAAAACTCAATAAATTTACGCCCTTTTAATGCCGCTTTTACTTGCTCGTAAACGCCATTTCTTGTAACACTGCCACCACCGTAAGTAATCATCAAGTTTACATCAGCGGGAATTAATTCGTTTAATTTTGAAATCTGTCCTTTACCAAACACCAATTTGGTGGGGTTCTGAAAGATGAAATTTTTCATATTCAATTGTTATTATTTGATTTTGTATTTACGCAGTCGGATTCATTCTCAAAAATAAGAAAAAATATTTAACGATTACTTATTGAACAAGTGTAATTAAATTTTGTTCCAACCACGATGTTTGTTTAACGGTTTTGTTCTCGAATATCGCTTGCAATTGCAAAAAAATATTTACCTTTATCAGATCAAAAATTATTCATTTTAAAATATAAAATTATGGGAATCGCATTACTTATTCTGCTTGTACTGGCAGTTCTTTTTGTTTTATATGGAGTTTCCATTTACAACAAACTGGTAAAACTGCGCACGTTGGTTGAAGAAGCGTGGAGTGGTATTAACGTTCAGTTGAAAAAACGCCACGACTTAATACCGAATTTAATGGAAACCGTAAAAGGATACGCCACGCACGAACGTGAAACCTTTGATAGCGTTACAAAAGCGCGTGCAAGCGCCATGCAGGCCACCGATGTGAAATCGCAGGAAGCTGCCGAAAATAACCTCAATGCCGCACTTATCCGATTGATGGCCGTGGCCGAACAATATCCCGAGTTGAAAGCCAACCAAAACTTTCTGCAATTGCAGGATCAGTTGAGTGTGATTGAGTCGGACATTGAAAAATCGAGAAGATATTACAACGGAACGGTGCGCGAAAAGAACATTGTAATAGATACGTTCCCGAGCAACATCGTTGCCAATATGTTCAAGTTCGAAAAATCGCCGTTTTTCGAACTCGAAAATGAAGCCGAAAAAGCTGTCCCTCAAATAAAATTCTGATGCACAAACTTTTACTCGGTTTTTTGCTGATGTTTTCGTCGGTGCTCGTGATGGCACAAGACGAAAAAGTATATACGTTTCATTCCGATATCCGGATTGATACATCGGGCGTTATTGCCGTACGTGAACATATTCGCGTGTATGCCAAAGGCGATGTTTTCAAACGTGGAATTACCCGTTCGCTGCCGTTATCGAGACGCGATGTTGACGGAAACCGGATAAATGTAAATTACAACGTATCAGAAGTTTTACAAGATGGGAATCCCGTGAATTTTTTCACGAAAAACGAAGGCGGAGACTTAACGATTTACGTGGGCGAAAAAGATAAGTTTTTGCAGCCCGGTTATTATTCTTACGAAATTCTTTATGAAACGGCGGGACAAATCGGTTTTTTCACCGATTACGACGAACTGAGCTGGAACGTAAATGCCTTGTCCGATAGAACCATCGATACGGTAAGCGCCGCAATTTATTTACCGCAAGGCGCAGAGTTGCTGAGTTACCGCTGTTATACCGGCACTTATAGCTCAACCGAAAGCAATTGCCAGTCGGATAGTCTGGAAGACGGTTCGCTGTTTGTTTCTTCCGTAAATATGCCGCCGGAAGAGATACTTACCGTGTCGGCCGGATTTACCAAAGGCGTAGTTTCACAACCTGTGCCTCCAAAACCGAAAGAGCTTACCTTTTTCGATAAAAACGGATTGCCCATTTTGAGCATTATCGCTTTGATGCTTCTGTTGGCGTATTATTTTTTCACTTGGCGAAAACACGGTATCGACCCGCCAAAGCCCGTTGTCATTCCTCAGTTTTCGCCGCCCGAAGGGCTTTCGCCTGCGAGCGTAGGAATACTGCATCAGGAAAATTACAACAACGATTTTATAACCGGTTCGTTGGTGAACCTGGCGGTGAAAGGATTTATCCGAATAAAAGAAACCGAGGAAAGAGGCGGGATTTTTGGCCAGCGGAAAGACAGGCGGTACACACTGATTAAACTGAAAGACGGCGATAATACCTTACCTAAAGAAGAATCGGTAATCCTGCGCGACCTCTTCCGCTCCAACAACGAAGTAAAACTTACCGGAGAATACAACGAGGACGTCGCCAATATGATGTTCTCGTTCCAAAACGCTTTAAACAGTCAATATTCGCCCATATTAAGAGAAGGATTGAACCTTAAATTCCACATTCTACCGTGGATTCTGATGCTTATGTATTTCTTTTCCCTTACCTATTTTGTAGCTTTTGAACCGATTGACCAAATGATGAGCTTTTTCGGCATTGCCATTTTTTCGTTTGTGGTCTTGTTTATATTATCGCTCATTTTGCGAAAAATATTTGCCAAATCAAAAACAAAGTGGTTCGGTTATGTGTTTGCCGGCTCGATGATTATCGGCGCGATAGCGTTGTTGTTTGTTTTCCCGTCGAATTCCCTCTCGGTAAATGCTGTGGCGTTTATCGTAGCATTTCCGCTAATTATCATCAGTTATTTAGCGTATGCTTATCTGATTAAACGTCCCGGAGAACGAAAGTTGCATTTTCAATCGCTCATCGAAGGGATGAAAATGTATATCGATACGGCCGAAGAAAAGCAGTTGCAATATTTCAATCCGCCACAGGTAACGCCTGAGGTTTTCGAGACATTGCTGCCTTACGCCATCGTGTTGGATATGGAGGAAATTTGGGGCGAAAAGTTCGAGAAATCGTTCCTTTCTGCCATGGTACAGCCCGAACCATACCAACCACCATGGTTTAGCGGCAGCGTTTTGCGTCCGGCTTTTTTCGGGCACACGTTGAACAGCACGTTATCCAATACCGTGAACCACGCGGCTATAAGACCGGTGGAAACTTCAAGCGGCGGCGGTGGAAATTGGAGTAGTGGCTCGTTCGGAGGCGGGTCCTCCGGCATGGGCGGCGGCGGAGGCAGAGTGGGCGGCTGGTAGGTCAACTCTGCCAATGACTTCTCATCCATTTTCCCTACCCGATAAGCATGCTGGACATACCTTGTAATTATTTGTTCAACAAATAAAGGTTGGCTTATGGAAGAAAAAGTGGCTCAAATTCGCATTTTTGAATTGAATCAATTCAATTACCCCAAATTCAGGGGAAAAATTCTCCGTTTGTATGTAAATACTTTTACTTCAGGCGAGTATGCTCAGTATATTCCGCAGGAATCTGCCGAAAGCACGTTGGACGAAATGCTTCGCAACGGCTCGGGACAAATGGCTTTTATTGATGATAAATGTTATACTCATTAT
>MVZJ01000076.1 GCA_002069095.1 Bacteroidetes bacterium ADurb.BinA174
AGGATTAAAACTGAAATGATAATTTTCTTCATAATAAATTGTTATTAAAAGTGTTAAGTGTTTTTTGAATAAACTGTATTTAGAACAAAAGTATAGGTTTCAACTTTCATCAGTTTTCGTTACAGATAGACCGAAAAACCAACAAAAACTTTTATCTCATCCATGTTGGCTCTTAATGGATTGTTGTTTTTTACCGTCCCTGAACTTGTATAACCAGCATAAAACCGCTTTAAGCTTGAGTGCAGGTAGTTTAAACTTAAATCAACTGAAATATTATCTCTTACAAAAAATGCACCGCCAACTCCACCGCCGAAAGCAAAGCCCTGAGCATCGCTCAGGCTCATGCGTATTTTTGGCCAGTACATTCCCGCAAAATCTTTGTATTTATACCCTACGTTTGCTTTCACAAATGGACGAATTTTGCTTCCTGTAAAAAAATATTTAACCTCCGACAAGAAATCGGCATGAGCACTCGAATCACCACTTGTATAACCCAATACTGAAACGGAAATTCCCACTGAAAAATCATCCAGTAGAAAATATCCTACTTCGGGTTTAATAAGGATAGTCGTATTGCTTGTTTTGGAAGGAGCAGTAGAAAGTCCTCCTTTAGCATTAGACACATCAATCGAACCCGAAGCTCCGAGTATAAAACGTCCTTTTTCTGTTTGTGCCTGAAGGCTTGTCCATGCAAACAATGCCATCAACGATATTACTATAATTTTGTGTTTCATAACTGCCGATATTAAAAGAAAAGTGAGAAACCGATACTACCCGAAAATCCGTCTAAATTCATTTTAATGGAGGAATCACCCGAAAAACTTGTCTTTACTGTGGCGTATTGTCCCGATAATTCAATAGCGATGTTTTCTTTCACGAAAAAAGCTACGCCCATACCGCCCGCTAACGTATAGCCATTGAACGAATGTGTAGCTTTTCCTCCACTTTCTAAAGGAACTTTTGTATTGATATTCATATATCCGCCACCCACTTGAGCAAATGGACGAACAATACTTCCGGTGGGAATATAATAAATAGCGCCGGGTATTATGCCAAATTGCGACATTTGATTATACGTATTTCCATCACTTATAGCATACGCCGTTTGTAGTGTTACGGCAAAGTCATTGAATACAAAATAACCAAACGCTGGCGCGATATTAAAATTGTAAGTATCTCCTGTCTCGGTGTCGCTGGAAACACTACCTCCTTTAAATCTCGTATTGGAATAAGAAAAATCAATCGAGCTTCTGCCCGAAACCGTAAACCGGCCCTTATCCGTTTGTGCGAATGTTATTGCCGAAAACAATAACAGGGTAGCAATAAAATAAAATCGTTTCATGAAACAGTTGTTTTTAAAGTGTTAAATTCTTTATTTAGTGTCGCGTCAATTATAAAATGACGTATATCATATTTTGTAAATTCTTATGAATAAGCAGGTTTAAACCCGAAACTCAATACTCGGAACTCTTGACTTGACATTCGTTTTTAATAATCAATTTGTATGGATCGAATGATTCGTTCTGCGGCTTCTTGTGCAACTATGTCATTTTCCCGCCTGAATACCATTACTTGCCAAAAATTGAAGTCTTTGATTACCCCAATATTGATAAAGCCAATTTTAAATCCATTTTGAGAATACGTTCCCCGTTGAATAAATCCGGGAAGATTGCTGACGGAATAGGTATCTTCGGAATAGGTAAAATTGGTAACTCCCGGCATATTCCTCACTTCGTTAATTGCACCGTCGGCAGCGCCTTGCAAATTTAATTGACTTATTTCTGCCGGATTATATTTTGACGAAATTATACCAATTTTAAATTGATCATCATTCTTACTTTCAAATGACTCTATTTTCTCTAACATTCTTTTTAAATTTTCAGGCAGTGACGGTGGTGGAGATGATTTCAATTCCCAAGGTGTTTCAATATTTAGTCCATAACTGCCGTAAGTTTTCTTTATCCACTGTTCCGATAGCACTTTTTCATCGGTTTTTTTGCTGTTGCGAATGGCTGTTACCGCCGAACTACCCAGCCAGTAGCCTACGGCAACAAATATAGTAGTTATTGCTACAATCAAAATTTTTTCTTTTAAAGGCCTCGATTTCAACGACCTGCTTTTCTTAGCTGGCAACTTGGGCGGAAGTTGATTCTCTGTGAAACAAACATTGTTTTTATAATCTTCAAAGGTAGCGCCGGGATTTCTTCGCTGCCATTGTGTGAAATTGTTTTCGAGTTTCTGTCCGCACGATGTGCAGAAAACCACATATTCCGATTTCATTTCGTTCGGATGACCGCAGTTGTTGCAATGTAAATAGTGTGTCATAATTTATACATGAATCCAATAGTGTACTTAGTGAAATTTTAAAAATAACTCCCTCATTTTGCTTTTAGCCCCTCCCCTACATGAATGTTCGGAAAAGGAACTAATATACAAATTCGACTTTTGGCTGTTAGCTTTGCGTTAAATTAATTTGGCAAACGTGAGTATTTACACCTCCTTGCCAACAGCTAATGGCTAACAGCCTTTGATACAAAAGCCACAAAAGTAGAAAATTTATCCTGATTTTTCTATTAAGTTTTCATAAAACATGTTTGCGATACGTAAAAACACAAATAAAAAAGACGCAAACGATGCGCCTCTTCAGTGTACCTCTCTTTTCACAAAAAAGGAATGGCTTTTTCCAGACTCACCGAGTGTGAACCTTTCAGCAATACGTAATAACCAACCATCGGATTCTGTTTCAACTCTTCATTCAACTGATCCACCGTTTCAAAGATGTATGCATAGGTTAATTCTTGTGCTTTTTGGAAGATATTTCCAACTAAATACACTTTATCAAAAGTCTGTTCGCTCAAATAATCCAACATTTTCCGATGTTCTTCTTCGGCGATACTGCCTAATTCTTTCATCTCACCCAAAATAACCGCCTTCGGCAAATCGGTGGAGATTTTGGCAAAGAAATCCAGCATGACTTTCATGCTTGTAGGATTAGCATTATAGGCATCGATAATAAGATCATTGCGCTGAGTTCGCTCAAATTGCGAACGGTTATTTTTAGGCTCGTATGCTTCAAGAGCATCACTGATATATTCGGCATTAATTCCGAAATATTTTCCGATGGCGGCAGCAGCAAGTGCGTTATCGAGGTTATATTCTCCTACCAAATGCGTTTTCACACGATATGGATGCTCGAAAAAGTTCCAGTCGAAATGCAAAAAAGGAGTTTCGGCTGACAATGTTCCCGATACAAACAGATCGGGATTATCACGTCCGTATAGAGTCCGGTCCATTCCTTCCGACATTTCGTTCAACGTAACATTATCTTTATTCACAAACACTTTCCCTTCATGTTCGCGAATAAAATCGTAAAGCTCGCACTTGGTTTTGATGACATTTTCCAGTGATCCGAATCCTTCGATGTGGGCTTTACCGATATTGGTTATCAATCCGATATTGGGCTCGGCAATGTTGCATAATTCGCGAATTTCACCGGGATGATTGGCACCCATTTCAATGACACCGATTTCGTGCGATTTATTTATCGACAATAACGTGAGCGGAACGCCTATGTGATTATTGAAGTTTCCTTGCGTAAAGGCCACGTTAAATTCTTTGGAAAGAATTGTGGCAATCAATTCCTTTGTAGTAGTTTTTCCATTTGTGCCCGTAATTCCCACAATGGTTATTTTGAGCTTCTTGCGATGATAGTTGGCGAGTTTCTGCAAAGCTTCCAGCACATTTTCCACCACGATTATCCGCGAATTTTCTGGCTTATCCCATTCGTCCACTACGGCGTAAGCACATCCTTTTTCTAATGCATTTTCGGCAAATAAATTACCGTTGAACCGGTCTCCCTTTAGTGCAAAGAAAATAGAATTCGGAGGACAATTGCGCGAATCGGTAGTAACTACCGGATGCTTTAAATAAATGTTGTAAAGTTCAGGTATTTCCATGAAAGTTGGCAGTTGACAGTTCACGGTTAACAGTTTTTTCTTCTAATCGTGAACTATTTACTTTATGGCTTTATTTTTTCAGCTATCTCTTTCGGAAGCGAATCCTTATTTACAACAATGCTCAACGTTTTGTAACGAACGAAAGCTTCAGAAGCGTACCAGATTCCTTCGTACGGTCCGGTTTTACCCCACGAATTTTTCACCATGTAGTACTTATTTCCGTTCTGATCCTTGGCAATTCCATAAATATGCATGCCGTGGTCATCGGTGGTTTGGTAGTTATCATAGGCTAATTGACGCATTTCCTGCGTAATGTTTTTTTCTTTCAGTACTTCAGAGCCAATTTTGCTTGCAATGCTTGATCTTCTTTCACGCTCCGATAAACCGAGCCATTTTGCCTGATCGGTTCCGGCGTTTTCGGCTGCGTTTTCATCGGGAATAATAGCAATACCCTGACGTGAAAATCCACTTTCGCTCACATCCGATGCCCACGCCACGGTGTAACCGTTCATAATGGCATTATCAATAGTTGCCATCATCTCATCCATCGGCAGGTTATAGGAGTTCGCCCAGCGCCAGTTGTCGGGAACTTCAATTGGAAATGGTTTGTAGAAAGGTTGATGAGTGAACGAAGTTATCGATACGTAATCGCTTTGCTTCAGTCCCAAGAAGTCTCTGAACGATTGCGGCGTGTAAGATTTTCCGTTATAGGTGAATGAGGTTGGTTTTTCGCTTAAATAAGCATCAAGAATACCTTTAAAACCTTTAATCCAAACCGTTGAAATATTACTATTATCGATAATTCCTTTCATATAACCGCTCAATACTTTGTCCATTTCACCGTGGTCGTGGCGTTCTGCTCCGTCGAGCAATCCGGTGTAAACTTCATTAGGAACGATGCCGTATTCATCCAACGTTTCCACCACATCGGCGAACGAACCGCCGGGAGCAAAATTAAGTTTTCCGTGTGTGCGGACAAATTTTTCGGCTTTATCTTCGTAATTTCGTCTCACAATGTACATTTCTGACAAATCGAATGTCCCTTTTCCTTTTCGCAACAATTCAGATTCCAAAAAACTCACCCCCGAAAAGCTCCAGCAGGTACTTGTGCTTGCCTGATTTTTGATGGATGTTATGGGATTTTCTTTAACTACGGTAAACGTATAAACCGAATTTTGTGAAAAAAGCGATAAAGAAATAAAAAAAGCGACAACAATTAAAGTTAACTTCTTCATAATGTTTATTTTTTTTGATTATTTTATTTGATGCACAAAGTTAACTTAAAAACACAAATCAATCTTTAATTTAACGGCAATAAATAGCTAAAAAAACAAAAAAAAATGTACCTTTGACATTGGAAAGACTAATAGCCATAAACTGTTGACTATTAGTTATTGACGAAAAGTAGAAGTTTATCAATTATTCGATGTGTAAAAAAACAGCAAATTGACGTGGCTCGCTACATCAATTCAACTTCAAAGCTAACTGCAAATGACCTATAAAAAAAACAATTAATTCAACAATGGTAATATGAATAACCTACAACCCAAAAAGAAAAAGAGCAAAAAATGGCTCGTATGGTTCTTTGGAATCATTTTGATTGCGCTTGCCGCGTTTGTTTATATTCGGTACTATTATGTTTTTGGCACAGGTGTTAAATCGGGAGAATTGAATTTTCTGGTTTACAAAGGCATAATTTTCAAAACTTACGAAGGCAGGCTTATCCAAACCGGATTTCGTGCCGATAAGCCGGGCGGATTACAATCCAATCAGTTCGACTTTTCGGTGGAAAATAAGGAGATTGCCGAAAAACTGATGATATCGAGCGGGAAAAATGTTCAACTGCACTACAAGGAGTATTTTGCACCCATTCCCTGGCGCGGATATACAAAATTTATTGTCGATAGCATTGTATCAATTGAAGAACCACTTCCCGATTCGCAAAACAACTTGATGCCTTACATTTTAGACACGATGTAATGGCGAAAAAAAAGTTTTACGTGGTTTGGCAAGGTGTAGAGCCGGGCGTTTATTCGTCGTGGAGCGAGTGTAAAGCACAGGTATCGGGTTTCGAAAATGCCCGATACAAATCTTTTGCTACCCAGGAAGAAGCAGATGCAGCCTTTAATGATAGTCCATGGAAACACATTGGGAAAACCGAAAAGAAAACGCAAAAAATTGTACCGACAACCATTAAATTTCTGCAAGAAAGTATTGCCGTAGATGCGGCTTGCAGCGGAAATCCGGGATTGATGGAATATCGGGGAGTGTTTGTTGCCGATGGCGTAGAAATTTTTCACGTCGGCCCACTAAAAGACGGTACTAACAATATCGGTGAATTTTTAGCAATCGTTCATGCTCTGGCGTTGCTGAAACAAAAGAACAGCAAAATCCCCATTTATTCCGATAGCGTGAATGCCATAAAATGGGTAGTTAGAAAAAAATGCAATACCAAATTGGAGAAAACCGATAACAATAAATCTGTATTCGATCTTATTGCGCGGGCCGAAAAATGGTTATCGGAAAACACATACGAAAATCCTGTCATTAAGTGGGAAACCAATAATTGGGGCGAAATTCCGGCAGATTTCGGGAGAAAATAAACCAATTTACGATTTCGGATTTGGGAATCGACCTCTCGTCTTGTCGCCTCCTCTCCCACTCACAGTTTAGTCTTCCTCTTCCTCCGCTTCTTCCGGATCAAAAGGTTTAGGCGGTTGTAACGTCGGAAAAATACGGTGAATGTTTTGTGCGATTTTTTCGGCAAAATCTTCGAGTTCCATGTTCACAGCCTGAGCGGCTTGTAAATACACATCGCGAATGTCCATAAAATCTTCGTCGGTTTCGCAGAAAAGGTTTTCGATGGGAATAAGCTCCATAGATTCCACGTTGATATCATCGCCCACGGAAAAGTAAAAACCTTCGCGAATCAATCGTTTCGTCAGTTCGGGTTTTCCCCGATATCCATGTAAAATCCACGGTTGGGTTGGGCTGGTTTCTTCGTATACGCGCAACAACTCGTCCCACGCTTTCACGCAATGAATGATAAGCGGTTTTTTCAGTTTTTCCGATAAAACAATGTGTTCTTTAAACACGGGTATCTGAATATCGTAAGAAGGCCCTTTCAATTTATCCAGACCGGTTTCGCCAATAGCGACAATGCGCGGATCACCTACGATCTCTTTTAAATAAGTCATCTGATTTTCACTGTCTTCGGAATACCAGGGATGGATTCCGCAGGAAAAAGCGTGGCGGTCGTTAGTTTCTTTGGCCACTTCAAATTCAAGGGGGTACACATCGAGGATACACGAGTGATAGGGATCATCGGTATCCTCTAAAAGAATCTGGTGAGTGTGGACGTCGTATAGTTCCATATAAATTTTTTACTCCGCTTTCGGTTTGTCTTGCTGCTTTTTCGGTTTGGGTTCGGGCACCGGGTCATATCCCGATCCGCCCCACGGATTGCAACTTAAAATGCGTTTTACAGACAAAAACGTCCCTTTAAAAGGCCCATGTTTTTTTAATGCTTCTATGGTATATTGCGAGCAAGTAGGCGTGTATCGGCAACTGGGCGGTAAGAGTGGCGAAATAGCGTACCGGTAAAAATAAACAGGCGCAAGAAGTAATTGCGTAAACGAATTTTTCAAAAACTTCAGCATTTCTCTCTTTCGATCTTTAATTTAATTGATATTTCGCACAGTGATTTACATACACTTTTTTCTACAACGTCATAACCGGAAAGTTCGTCTTTTACGTAAACAAATGCCACATCAATCCGATGATTATCAAGTAACACGTCAGATTGAAGCAGATTCTTGTTTAACCTGTAGGCTTCTCTGACCAGTCTTTTCATCCGATTGCGTGCTGTTGCCCGTTTCAACCTCTTTTTGGGTATGCTTATCAGAATGGAAACCGGTTTCGATGCGGCACACTCGTATTCGTAAAAAACAATCCTAAACGGATATATAAGAAAGGACTGACCGCAAGCAAAAAGATTCTCTATTCTTTTTTTGCCGGCTACACGTTCCTCTTTTTTAAAAGTAAAACGTTGTCCTTCAACCATAGATAACAGCATTTCCTCCGAAAGCAATTATTTGATGCAAAGATAATTGTTTTTGCAAATGATTGTATACTTACGGAAATAAAAATTAAAAATGAATGACCGTTTATTTCCTCACACTCATCTTGCATTGATTGCCAAAGGCAAAATTTTCTTCTTCAAAACCATATAGTGTCAAGTCAAGAGTTACGAGTATTGAGTTTCGAGTTTTAAATGCATTGACAACAATGTCTCGTCCGGAAAAAAGTATTACATAGCAGTAGCAGAGCTACTATAGCTATATGTCTCTGTTTTTAAATTTTAATCAATAAAACTATTGCCTTTGTGGTTATAATTAGGCATTTATGCAGATATTCATTAAATTATTGTAGACGGTGCGGATACCATCTACAGAATCAAGAATATTTTTTGTGATTTTCTTTCAGAAAAGCATCAAGCGCCATGGCCATAGACGGATATTCCGGTGTGGGCGCTTCGCAATCGAGCCGCCAACCTTCTTCTTCAATAGCTTTTGCAGTGGCAGGCCCGAAACAACCTATCGCCATATCGGTTTGCTGAAAATCGGGGAAGTTTTTCTTTAACGATTGAACACCCAACGGACTGAAGAAAATAATCATATCGGCATCCAGAGTTTCGTCTCCTTCATAATCGTTACTCACCGTGCGGTACATTACGCTTATGGTAAACTTCAACTTTTTCGACATGAGGTAGTTGAGAACTTCTTCGTTGTGTTCTTCGGGTACGGGAACAAGTAGGTTTTCTTTAGAATGTTTGGTGAAAGCAATGCTAAGTCCTTCTATTTTTCCGGTTTGACTGAAAAATATTTTTCTTTTCCTATAAACGATATATTTTTGCAGGTAAAGCGCTACGGTTTCAGAAATACAGAAATACTTCATCGATTCCGGCATCACAATCTTTTGTTCTTCGCAAAGCGAAAAGAAATTATCTACTGCCGTACGCGAGGTCATAACGATTCCGGTAAAATCGAGAATATTAATACGTTGATGGCGAAATTCTTTCAGTAATACTCTTTCAACTTTTATAAAAGGCCTGAATTGAAACTCTACGTTATATTTTTCACCCAATTCAAAATAGGGAGATTTTCCATTACCTGGTTTCGGTTGAGAAATAAGAATTTTTTTTACTTTACGAGTAGTCATAACGTACTAATTACCTGCAATGTTTACTAAAGAAACCAGTCCTTTGTAAATCAGAAAAAAAGGGACGATTTCAATGGCGCAAAGGTACAAAAAATAATTAAGCAGTCCTGCCTTGTTTTTAGCAAAAATATTTAACAAATTCCAGAAAACAACCATTAATGTGATAAAAAAGATTATAATAAGTAAAAAAAAGGCTATCCTACTGTATTCGGGGACAAATACGAAGAACAGGGCAGGTATGAAAATAAGCAATCCGCTCAATTCAATTATCCTGAAATATTTCTCCATCCACTCTCCTATACCCCACTCTGCAAATATATAATCTATCAGCCTATATACTAAATATTTAACACCGATAAACAAAAGGATTCCGAGAAATATTGCCAGAAATACGAAAACCACGTTTTTTATGAACAAATCCAAAATGCCTTTATTTAACGAATAGGTAAAAAGAACAATCGTTGAAATCAAAATGGTTTGAAAAATCAGGAAAATCTCACTCCACACACCAGTTGTGGTAATCTCTTCTTTGAAAATAGTTCGACTTCGCATTCCGCCCGAAAAAATGTTTTTGAAATTAGCTGCCAGTGTAGGGCCTTCTCTGTTGAACCAGAAAGCAAGAATAACGAAACAGAAAACAAACAGCAGGAAAAAAATGCTTTGAATGGTTT
>MVZJ01000077.1 GCA_002069095.1 Bacteroidetes bacterium ADurb.BinA174
ATGCCGTTACCAATTTTCCCGACATTAAAACGTGTTATGGAAAAGCACTTTTATCGAATCGCTTTCATCCGATGATTAATAATATATAGGAACTCCTAAAAACTATATATCTATGTGGTTATAAATCGAGTTAGCATTTATACCAATATTCTTTAAGGGCAAATTTTCCGTTCACCCTATCCTTCCCCAGTCATATCTATTTCCACCGAGTCTTTTCAGCTCCTGTTTCAGGATTAAATGCTCAGGGTGAGATAGCTTCGGGTCTTTATCGATTATGTCTTCTGCAATTTCGCGGGCACGAAACAAGATGGAGTTGTCACGCACCAAATCGGCGATTTTCAGGTTAAAAGGAATACCACTTTGTTGTGTGCCTTCTAAATCGCCGGGACCGCGAAGTTTAAGGTCGGCTTCGGCAATAACGAAACCATCGTTGCTTTCAGTCATAATTTCCATACGCTTGCGCGTGTCGGCAGATAGTTCGTAGGGCGTAATGAGCACACAATACGACTGGTCGGCGCCGCGCCCTACCCTGCCGCGCAACTGATGCAACTGCGACAAGCCGAAACGCTGGGCGCTCTCAATAACCATGACCGAGGCGTTCGGAACATTTACACCCACTTCGATTACCGTAGTTGAAACCATGATTTGCGCTTTGTTAGCGACAAACTGTTGCATGACTTCATCTTTTTCGGCAGGTTTCATACGACCATGCATTTTGCAAACAGTAAATTCGGGAAAAACCTGCTTAATGTGTATAAAACCATCCTCCAGGTTTTTTAAATCCATCTTCTCGCTTTCCTCAATCAAAGGATATACAATGTAAATTTGTCGCCCCAAATGTATTTGTTCGCGAATAAACTGATAAAGCGCTCCGCGCTTCTTATCGAACCGATGTAACGTTTGCACGGGTTTTCGTCCCGGCGGAAGCTCATCAATGACCGAGACATCCAAATCGCCGTACACCGTCATCGCAAGTGTGCGTGGGATAGGAGTTGCCGTCATAACGAGTATGTGTGGCGGATGTTCGTTTTTCGTCCAAAGTTTCGCGCGTTGTGCCACGCCAAAACGGTGCTGCTCATCAATGACCACAAAGCCAAGGTTTTTAAACTGCACAATGTCCTCAATCAACGCATGCGTACCAATAAGAATATGAATATCGCCCGATAACAATCCGGCGTGAATTTCTTCACGCTCTTTCTTTTTTGTTGAACCCGTCAATAATGCCACATTCACATTCATATCAGAAAGTAAATTACTAAAAGTTTCAAAATGTTGCGATGCCAAAATTTCTGTAGGAGCCATCAGACACGACTGAAAACCGTTATCCATCGCAATCAGCATACACATAACCGCAACGAGCGTTTTCCCGCTACCCACATCGCCTTGCAACAACCTGTTCATTTGTTTACCCGATGCAGTATCTCTACGAATCTCTCTAATCACCCGTTTTTGCGCATTTGTCAATTCAAAAGGAATATGTTTTTTGTAAAAGGTATTCAGATAGTGTGCTACTTTTTTGAAAATAAACCCGTTGAGTTTAGCTTTTCTATCGGCAGCATACCGAACAATGTTTAATTGAATATAAAACAGTTCTTCAAATTTCAGCCTGAATTCGGCATCGCGGAGAAGAATGGGATTTTTTGGAAAATGAATATTTTCGATGGCATCGTGAAATGGAATAAGATTAGCGATTTTTACTACATCGGCTGAAAGTGATTCGGGTAATCGTTCTTTTATCATCCCGAAAGCGTTTTCGATAATTTTCTGAATGGCTTTCGAATTCAGATAGTGATTTTTCATCTTCTCCGTGGTGTTGTACATCGCCATCAATCCATCAGGACGATCAGCTTCGCTCATATACGGATCTATATCGGGATGAGCCACATTCCAGCGATTGTTGAAAAGCGTGGGCTTACCGAAAACTATGTATTCCTGATTGGTTTTGTACTTACTTTCCACAAAACGAATCCCCTGAAACCACACCAAATCTATAAATCCCGTGCCGTCTGTAAAATGGGCAACAAGCCGTTTCTTTCGTCCTTCGCCAAAAGTTTCAAAAGCCGTTATTTTTCCTTTGAGTTGGATGTACGGCATGTTGCCGTCGATTTCGTGCACATAAAACATCCGGCTGCGATCGATATACCGGTACGGATAACAGCGCAACAAGTCGCCAAGCGTGAAAACATTGAGTTCCTTGTTGAGAATATCTGCACGTTTGGGTCCAACACCGGGAATAAATTTTATATCGGTTTGAAGAATATGCATTCGAGTTACGAGTTTTGAAACAATGCAAATTTACAAAAAAATGAGGAACAGTTCAACCATTCCCCATCCTTTGTTAAGTTTCCGTATAAACGTGAAGCCCGAAACTCGTTTTACCACGCAAACAGCGGATAACCGCCTATTGTTGCATTCACTTTCTCCCGAACCGATGCAATTGTTTTCCCATCTTCCACGTTGGAAAGTACCGTGTCAATCATTTCCACAATTTCAACCATCAGTTCTTCTTTCGCTCCGCGAGTAGTAATGGCAGGCGTTCCGAAACGCAATCCCGATGTTTGAAACGGGCTACGGCTATCGAACGGAACCATGTTTTTGTTAGTGGTGATATCAGCTTCACCCAGTACGCGTTCAGCAACTCTTCCGGTGAGATCGGGGAATTTAGTACGCAAATCCACCAAAACAATATGGTTATCCGTTCCACCCGAAACCACTTTGTAACCCTTATCCACAAATGCTTGCGCCATTACTGCGGCATTCTTTTTCACCTGAATTTGATAGGTTTTGTACTCGGGTTCTAACGCCTCGCCAAACGCAACCGCCTTAGATGCAATTACATGTTCCAGCGGGCCTCCCTGCATTCCGGGGAAAACCGCCGAATCCAGAAGAGCCGACATCATTCTGACTTCACCTTTCGGTGTTTTTAATCCCCACGGATTTTCAAAATCCTTTCCCATTAAAATGATTCCGCCGCGTGGACCACGAAGTGTTTTGTGAGTAGTGGAGGTAACAATATGAGCGTATTTAAGCGGATTATCGAGCAGTCCGGCAGCGATTAATCCGGCAGGATGCGCCATGTCCACCAGAAAAATAGCTCCGATTTCATCGGCAACTTTGCGGATGCGGGCATAATCCCACTCGCGCGAGTACGCCGATGCGCCTCCGATGATCATTTTGGGACGCTCGGCACGTGCAACCGCCTCCAATTGGTCGTAATCTACCTGCTGATTATCTTCGCGGACATTGTATTCCAAGGCAGTAAACATCAATCCCGAAAAATTAACCGGTGAACCGTGCGAAAGGTGTCCGCCGTGCGAAAGGTTTAAGCCCAAAAATTTGTCACCTGCTTTCAAACATGCCAGAAAAACAGCGGCATTGGCTTGCGCACCCGAATGCGGTTGAACATTTACCCACTCGGCGCCGTAAAGCTTTTTCAACCGGTCAATCGCCAATTGTTCGCTTAAATCGACCATTTCGCAACCGCCGTAATAACGTCTGCCGGGGTATCCTTCGGCATATTTGTTGGTTAACACCGAACCCATCGCCTGCATAACCTGCTCGCTTACAAAGTTTTCCGATGCGATCAATTCAATTCCTTTCAACTGTCGTTGACGTTCTTTTTCAATGATTTCGAAAATTTGTGTGTCTCTTTTCATTTGTTCCTAATTTATTTATAATGTTTAAGATATTGCTCCTGCAAATTTAAACAAAATATATGTATAAAAGGCATTTTTTTTGTTTTAGATTTTGCATCTTTCCTTCATCGTAATTTTCGTTAACATTAATAAAAAGAAAAACCGGAGATCAAAAAAAACACATTTAAATAGCTTAATGCCGATTTAATAATAAAAAAATCGTTCACAATCGATGTTTATTTAATCAAATTGTAATATATTTGTGTGATTTTGATTACCCAAATACTATACAATTATGCATGACAACCAAGTTAACCAATCGGGATTCGCCACAAAAGCCATACACGGCGGCAAACAAAAGAATCAATTCGGTTCTCTTTGCGATCCCATTTATCAAACCTCGGCATTTACTTTCGAAACGGCAGAGCAGGGCGGACGTCGTTTTATGCTGGAAGAAGAAGGATATATTTATACTCGCTTAGGAAATCCAACCTGCAGTTCGGTAGAAGAGAAAGTACGGTTACTTGAAGGCGGTGAAGCTTGTGTTTCGGCAGCTTCGGGAATGGGTGCCATTACGTCGGCCATTTGGGCGTGTGTGGAGAAAGGCGACCATATTATTGCATCCAAAACGCTGTACGGATGCACTTTTGCCTTCCTGAATCACGGAATTAACCGATACGGAATAGATGTATCGTTTGTAGATATCCGCGATTCAAAGAACATCGAAAATGCTATGCGTTCTAACACTAAATTGGTGTATTTGGAAACACCGGCAAATCCCAATCTTTACATAGCAGATTTAAAAGCAATCGCCGAAATTGTTCACAGGAAATCCGATTGTATTTTGATGGTAGATAACACTTTTTCCACTCCATATATCACACGTCCGATAGAATGGGGTGCCGATGTTGTGATTCATTCAGCTACTAAATACCTGAACGGACACGGCGATGTTATCGCAGGATTTGTTATCGGGAAGAAAGATTACATCGACAGAGTTCGGTTTGTTGGCGTAAAAGACATGACAGGCGCCAGCCTGAGTCCTTTCGATGCTTTTTTGATTTCACGCGGATTAAAAACGCTGGAAATAAGGATGGAAAAACATTGCGAAAATGCTCAAAAAGTAGCTGAGTTTCTGGAAAAGCATCCTGCTGTTGAAAAAGTTTTATTTCCTGGATTAGCTTCGTTCCCTCAATTCGAGTTGGCGAAAAAGCAGATGTCGTTGCCGGGAGCCATTATTTCCTGTGAAATAAAAGGAGGTGTGGACGCCGGAAAAAAACTACTTAATAATCTTCAATTAATTGCCATATCGGTAAGTTTGGGCGATGCGGAAACACTTATTCAACATCCTGCCAGCATGACTCACTCCACTTATTCCCCCGAAGAACGGTTGGCGAGCAACATTAGCGATGGACTTATCCGACTGTCTGTGGGATTGGAAAATACCGAAGATATTATTGCCGATTTAAAACAGGGATTAGATAAATTACTGTAAATTTTCAGGAATCATCATAAAAAAGAGGCTGCCAAAATTTCAATTTTGAACAGCCTCTTTACTTTCATAAACTCTAACTTTAAATTTCTTCAAACCTTGCCGTAAAGAACCTCAATTGCTTAGGTTCATAAACAAAACGAAGGCCTCTGATTTTTTCCTTATGTTTGTATAAGTTGATAACCGCATCGGCAACCACATCCATGTGACGGTACGTGTAAACACGACGCGGAATAGTCAAGCGAACAGTTTCTAATTTAGGTTTATGGTTTTCTCCGGTAGTTTTGTCGCGACCGGCAGAAACGATGCCACGTTCCATACAACGAACTCCCGATTCCACGTACAGATTAGCAGCCAAACTTTGTGCCGGAAGTTGATCCTGAGTCAAATGCGGACAAAAACGGCGAACATCAAGAAAAACGGCGTGACCGCCAACAGGCTCAACAATGGGTACACCGGCAGCTTTGAGTTTTTCACCTAAATAACGAACTTGCTTTATTCTGTACTCGATATATTCAAACTGTGTTGATTCCTGCAACCCGATAGCCATCGCTTCCATATCGCGCCCAGCCATACCGCCGTACGATGGCATTCCTTCGTAAACAACCACCAATTCTTTTGCCGACGCAAACAGGTCGTCATCGTTCATACACAAAAATCCGCCGATGTTCACCAAACAATCTTTTTTCCCGCTCATCGTACAACCGTCGGCATAACTGAACATTTCACGAACAATATCCTTGATGGATTTATCGGCAAAACCTTCTTCCTGTTCCTTGATAAAATAGGCATTCTCCACACAACGCGTTGCATCGTAGAAAACCTTAATGCCGTACTTGTTCGTTAACTCGCGAACGGCACGCATATTTTCAATCGAAACGGGTTGCCCGCCGGCTAAATTTACGGTAACTGCCAGACAAACATAAGCAATACTTTCCGGACCTTTTTCGTCAATTACATCCTGCAACTTATTCAAATCGATATTTCCTTTAAACGGAATATCCAATCCGGCATCGTGCGCTTCATCACGAATAATATCAACAAAAATTCCGCCATTTCTTTCTTGATGATAGCGAGTGGTAGTGAAATACATGTTTCCGGGAACACATTGCCCTGGTTTGATAGCGATTTGCGACAGGATATTTTCCGCGCCACGCCCCTGATGAGTAGGCACTATATGTTTAAATCCGAAAATTTCCTGAACCGTTTTTTCGAGGTGTTGAAAGTTTCTGCTTCCGGCGTAGGCCTCATCTCCCATCATCATTCCGCCCCATTGCTTGTCGCTCATAGCGTTAGTTCCGCTGTCGGTCAGCAAATCGATGTAAACATCTTCGGAATTGATAAGAAAAGTGTTGTAACCTGCTTCCTTGATTACTTTTTCACGTTCTTCGCGAGAAATCATTTTAACGGTTTCCACCGCTTTTATGCGGAAAGGTTCTGCCGGATAATCTTTTAAGTTCATAATAGAGTGGTATTAATTTTGTGCAATTAGTATTTTTTCTCAAAATTATGACAAAAAGACGAAATAACAAAGAAATAGCAGTGTGTTTTTGAAAATAAAATATCAAATGGAAATTTATACGTTTCGAAATGATAAAAAGAAGAGGTAGAAAATTGCAAATTAAGAATGAACATTTTCTATTTTTAATTGATGGCAAACCAACACGTTTTGTTTATCGCCGTGCCAGTTGTGAAATCCATTTCCTTGACAATCCTTAAAACTCTTGCAATCCTTGCATCGACCTACACGCATCCAGTTTCTATTTCGAAAGGGCTGAAACTTTTGCTCCCAAACATCGTAGAATTTGTCTGTATAAATATTTCCTTGCGAAAACGAGCGGTCAATATTGGGACAAGCCGATATGGAGCCGTCAATAAGAACAGAACCGATATTTATGCCTGCCCGACAAAAGTAAAAGCTATCACGTACTTTCCATTCATATTTGCCTACAAATCCTTCACAACTGAATTTCACGTCAATTCCTTTATCGTTTTTTCTCGATTCTTGAATGAAATCCATCAGATGAACAAATTCTTCATCCGAAAGTAACAGATTTTCGTTTTGCGGCGCTCTTCCTATCGGAATAATGGTAAAAAGCCGCCATGCTTTCACGTTGTATTTTTTAAGAAATTCCTTTATTTGGTGTAGTTCGGATATATTTTTTTTGTTAACACAAGTAACCACGTCAAAATTCAATCGGGGCGAATTAGCAGCCAAATCAATCGCCGTAACCACCCTATCGAAACTTCTTGAATTGTTTCGCAACCAGTTGTGCGACTCCTCCAATCCGTCAATACTAATGGTAAGCGCGCCCAAACCGGCATTAAGCAACGAGTTGTGCATTGTTTCGTTGTAAAGATATCCGTTAGAAACCATTGACCAGCGCATTCCACGCTTGCGAATCTCACGTCCGCACTCGGGCAAGTCTTTTCTCAACAACGGTTCACCACCCGTAATAACGACTATTAGATTTTTTGCAGGATTTTTTATCGTATCAAGTGCCGCCAAAAAATCTCCCATCGGCATATCGCGATAGTTACTTTGTTTTGAGCAGTCGCTTCCACAATGCAAACAGTCTAAATTGCATCGGGTTGTACATTCCCAAAACAAGTAGTTAAGCTCGTGACGGCGAGTTTCAAAATCTTTAAACTTTCGAAACAAAACACGCTTAGCAGAAGAAATCATTTACTGCTTTCTAATTTGATGTTAAGATAAACTTTATCTTTCACCATAGAAAATATACTGTCTTTCTTGATGAAAGTTCCGTTCTCGGCTCCGTCTATGTCTTCGAAACTAATTTGGACTTTATCTGATTTAATGGTATAAAAAGAAAATTCTCCTTTGTCGTTGGTTATCGTATATTGCAACTGGGGGGCCGAAACTTTGATGCCTTTAATAGGTTCTCCTGTTGCTTTGGAAACTACTTTTCCTTCAATAAACAAATCCAACCCAAAATCCTGTGGAGTTCCGTAACAGGCTTGAAATACGAATAGTGCGGTTGTAAAACTCAATCCGCCAATAATGTTTCTAATCCAATTTCGTTTCATGATGTTTTATTTTATGTCGTTCAATTTATAATTGATACTTTTTATTAAGATGCGGTTTTTCGAAAAACGCTGCATGAAATTGAGTTAAATTTTATTAAATTTATTTCAGTAAATCCGGCCTTAACCGCTTTGTTCGCTCATGTGCCTGTTCCAACCGCCATTCGGCGATTTTGCGCTCGTGGCCTGACAGCAGAACATCGGGTACGCGCCATCCGTTATATTCTGCCGGGCGAGTGTAAACGGGAGGAGCCAACAAATTATCTTGAAACGAATCGGAAAGAGCTGATTGCTCATCGCCGATAGCTCCGGGAATTACTCGGACAACGGCATCGGCAATCATGGCTGCCGCCAACTCACCACCGGTGAGCACAAAATCACCGATGGAAATTTCACGCGTTATCAGGTGCTCCCGCACCCGATAATCCACTCCCTTGTAGTGCCCGCAAAGAATAATAATATTTCGCTTTAACGACAACTCGTTTGCCGTTTTTTGCGTAAACCGCTCGCCATCCGGTGTAGTGAAAATCACCTCATCGTAATCGCATTGCGATTTCAGGTGCGATATGCAACGGTCAATCGGTTCAATTTGCAATACCATTCCGGCTTCACCGCCGAAAGGGTAATCGTCCACGCGTTTGTGTTTATCGAGCGTATAATCGCGCAGGTTATGCAATCCGAATTCCACTAATCCCTTATCCTGAGCACGTTTCAGAATGGAGCAATTAAGCGCCCCTTCAATCATTTCCGGCAAAACGGTAATTATATCTATCCGCATAAAAAAACGTATCCTTGAATTGAAAATCTTCATCAAAGATACGTATTTTTTAATTTGTATAAGTAGTTCAATTCACATTAACTGCCACCTCCTCCGGTTCCGGTACTTGTACCTGTGTCTCCCTGCGAACTTCCGCCCTGCAAAACATCTTCGTTGGTTATGGTGCGTTGCACTCTTTTTACCGAAGATTTTAAATCTCCAAAACGATACGTCAGACTCAAACGGAACGTTCGCATCGGATTTTGATAATTCATTTTTTGAACAAATCCTTCGCCTGTAGTTGTTAGTTTGAAATCTCTATACTTATGGAAAGGAGTTGTTGCATTAAGAGAAATATCTAATTTTTTGTTGAAGAAGCTCTTCATTGCGCTAAACGAATAGAAGTAAAATGCCGATTGCGTGGTTTGCAACTGTATATTGCTTGTGAAAAGTCCCCCATTTGCACTCAGCCTTACATCTTTGGGCAATGTGAATGTTATGCCTCCGAAACCGCGTCCCGAAAGACCGCTGTTTCTTACGTTGGCATTTTCGGTGCTTTGAATATCGGTATAACTTATGGAACCGTTTACATTCATCCGAATGGCGGGAATAGGTGTCCAACTGGCATATCCGTCCAATCCGATTGATTGATTTCGCCCGATATTATCGTACGTGTTACAAGTAAC
>MVZJ01000078.1 GCA_002069095.1 Bacteroidetes bacterium ADurb.BinA174
GGCGGCGATAAATAATTTGTAGATGTGGCTTACGCTGCGTCTCTTATTAAAACACAGGTAAGCGACACAATCAATGAAGAACCCCGGCAAAGTAGAACGTCAGAAAGCTATTGCACAAATTTTGGACAAAACTTCATCGAGAGTCAGGAGGAATTATTGCAATTACTTTCCGATAAAGGTTTTGAGTTGACTCGAGCCACATTGTCGCGTGATTTTCGGGAAATGAAAGTGGCTAAAACGCCCGATGCTGCTTGCAACTATTTTTATCGTCTGCCGGGAATTATGGCAACCGTCGCCGGAGACGATACCGTGCTTATCGTTCTTAGAGAAAATAACAACAAAGCCGATATTATTAATGCACTAAAACTCTTGTTTGCAAGGGAATAGGCTCAATAAAACATTTTTGTCATTTCTATCCGATGGTTAGCAAAGAGAAATCCTTATAAATACTTCACTTCGTTCAACATAACATCCGAATCGTAAATTCCAAATCTAAAATAGAAATATGTTTATCATAGGTATCGCCGGTGGTTCCGGCTCAGGAAAAACAACGTTGGTCAACTCCATTCTCGAAAGAGTACCTTACGATCAAATCTCGCTGCTCATGCAAGATTCATATTACAAAGACAGCGGGCATCTGCCCATCGAACAACGCCGTGCGTTGAATTTCGATCATCCCGATTCAATCGAATGGGATTTGATGCTGAGTGATATACAAAAACTGAAATCGGGACAGGAAATAAACTCTCCTACATATTCGTATCTCACGTGCACGCGTCAACCCGAAACTGTACGTGTAAAGCCCAACAAAATCCTTTTAATCGAAGGGATTCTGATTCTCACACAACCCGAACTTTGTGACGAAATGAATATGCGTATTTATTTGGAAGTAGAACCCGATCACCGTCTTTCACGTATTATTGAACGGGATATGGAATCGCGCGGCAGAACCGCTCAAGAAGTGATAAAACGTTATTACAAAACCGTACGCCCGATGCACGAAGAATTTATAAAACCATCGCGCGAACGCGCCGATATGCTAGTAATGGGTGGCGGATTGAATGAAAAAGCGGCAGATTTTATTTCGTCGGCGATTTTAGGAAAATTGCATGTAAAATAATTGTATTTTTATCCAAACTTTCCCGCTTCATAATCTTTAAACCATTCGTGAAATTTCTCAATACCTGTTTTTACGGATGTAGAAGGCTTGTAGCCAAATTCTGTTTCAAGCAGAGAAGTGTCGGCAAAGGTAGAAACCACATCGCCGGGCTGCATGTCGGCCATTTCCAAAATGGCTTTTTTCTCTGTAGTTTTTTCGATAATACCGATGAAATCCATCAGTTGTACCGGCGATGAACAGCCCATATTGTAAATGGTGTTCGGAATTTCGGTTTGAGGAAAAGATGGAATAATTTTCAAAACTCCTTCCACAACATCATCGATATATGTGAAATCGCGTTGCATATTCCCTTTGTTGAAAACTTTTATGGGATTGTTTTTCGAAATGGCGGACAAAAACAGCCAGGGCGCCATATCGGGACGTCCCCAGGGACCGTAAACTGTAAAAAAGCGGATTCCAGTAGCAGGCAACTTGTATAGTTTACTATAGGAGTAAGCCAACAATTCGTTGGTTTTTTTCGTAGCTGCATATAAACTTACAGGATGATCGGTTTGAGCGGATTCTTTGTACGGGATGGGTGTATCTTCACCATAAACACTGCTGGAACTGGCGTACACAAGATGCTGAACACCCGACACCCGACAAACTTCGAGTAAGTTGGTAAAACCCACCACATTTGAATTGATATAAGAGAACGGATTTTCGAGCGAATATCTGACTCCTGCTTGCGCAGCAAGATTAATTACATGGGTGAATTTTTCGTTTTCGAAAAGGGAAAGTAGGTTTTCTCTATTGGTTAAATCGAGTTGAATAAAACGATAATTTGAAAACATATCGCTTTGCGCGAGTTCTCCTGCTTTTATTTTCTCTTTTCGGATTCCCGAATCTGCAAGACGGGCAAATTTTAATCGAACATCGTAATAATCATTGATATTATCGAGTCCGACTACTTTAAAACCTTGTGCAGCCAGTTTTTTTGCCACGTGATAACCAATAAAACCGGCGGCCCCAGTAACCAATATTTTCATAACTTTATTTCAATAATCAACTTTGGTTTTAAAACACCACAACCACAAAGCTGCCTACTTTGTATTGTTCTTTATTCTGAATAACCGATTGAATATCAGTATCTTTTTTAATTGCTTCATCTGATATCAACAAAAGTTGTCCGGCAATCGCTTTACTTACTATTTCTTCTTTTTCTGCAAAAATAATATCCTTTTTCAAAAAAACATCCATGCTTTCCGCCCGTGAAATGCCATACACATAATAATCCGATGTCTGTTTTTCGGACGCTACTGCATAAGCCTTTTCGCACAATTTGCTCCATCCCATATACGGATTAAGTTGCGGCATTGCCCATCCGGCAACAAACACCGTGAGTAAAACTCCAAATGCCATAACCCGAATGGACTGGCGCATCTGTTTTTTGAAAAACAATAAATACAAAACTATCAAACCGCTAAGCGTAGTGATGCTTGCGGCAGTATATACAAGCGGAACACCGGCAAAGAAAGTTTCATCGGTTTTTGAGATGTAAATTATAGCGGGTAAAGCTAATGCAAAAATAACCGCCGGAATGGCTAAAGAAAGTCGCAACCAGACATTTATCGTGTCAAATTTTTTCAACAAAAGTACCGAAAGGTAAATGAAAAACGGAAACGCCGGAAGCAGGTACACCGATAATTTGGAACTGATTAGCGATAACATGACAAAAGTTGTCAGGATAATCACCAGAAAGAACCGTTCTGTATCGGTTTGAATTTTCTTTCGAACCATTCCCACGATAATCAGTCCGATAGAGAGAAACATCCAAGGCGCCAGCGAATACCAAACCGACGTGGCATAGTAATAAAACGGACGTTTGTGATGAAAAGCATTAATTCCGCGACCTACTGTTTGATGTACTAACAAATTATCGAGATACTCCCTACCGGATTCCAGATAGACTCCCCCGAACCATATACCGCATCCTATCAAAAGAATCAACAAGCTCTTCCAACCCCAGTACTGTTTCCACGTGTGGATTTTTCGCTGGTACAGCAGAAAAACAAGTGTCGATAGCAACGGTACCAGAATTCCGATAGGTCCTTTCGAGAAAAGTGCGAGAAAAACGTATGTCGGGAACAGGTAGAAATCGCGTTTTCGTGCTTTACCTTTGTATATTTTATAAAAAGTATAGAGCGATAATGTAATGAACATACACATTAGCATATCCATTCGCACCACAATGGTAAGGCCTGTAAACAAACCGGTCGTCATAAGCATCAGCGAAGCTTTGGTTTGATTTTCGGAATTTTCGTTGCACACCCATTTTGACATTGTCATCAGAATTATCACCGCAGGAATGAACGACAATAACGATAAAAACCACATGTGATGTTCTCCCAACAATGTTTTTCCAGCCATCATCAGCCAAAAAAACAACGGAGGTTTATCGGCATAAATTTCACCTTGATTGGTGAAAGTGAAAATATCGCCGTTCCGTAATGTTTCGTCCACGATGCTCAGATAACGCAACTCGTTGTTGGGTGTGTAATCGCGAAAGATCATCACCGGCAGTAAGGCAATAAACCAAATGAGATACAGGTATTTATTTTTCATCCGACAATTGTTTTTTACTTGAATAATAGATCATTATATTTCGGATATACGCCACGAAACCAAACGATTGACCAAGGATAAGCACGGGATCGAGACGAAAAATCCCGTACGCGATAATGCTGGCTGAGCCCAACAGACTAATAACCCAGAAACCGATTGGAAGTGTAGATTCACGCAACTGCCTGGAGTAAATCCATTGATAAATGAACCGTAAGGTAAACAGAACTTGCCCTGCGGATCCGAAAATCAACAACCAGACGGGAATGTTTTTATTTTGAAAAAACGTGGCGGTAAACGTTGAAATATCCCGCATCAGAAAAACGGCGGCTGCAAGCGGGGTAATCAAAAGAACCGTTTTCAAAACAACGGGAAGCTTTTTCCAAAGCCCCTTCATGTTCAGGTTCCATAAATAGATGTAATACGAAATAAACTGGCCGAGGATAATGGCAAAATCGTTTCTGAACACTCCGTAAATAAACAGCAGATACGACCCGAAAATACTTAAAATCCAAAATGCAGAGGGCGAAAGCACTCTTTTGGCTTTTTCGGTAACGACCCATTGGTACAGTAACCGGGCAGAAAAAAAGGCTTGTGCCAAAAAACCAATCGCGTATATCCAGGCTGGGCTTCCTTGCATGTTTAATCTATGTATGTGTAATAAATTGTTCTTAGTTTTAGATTGAGTGAGATTGATGGTAGCTTGACAGAGATTGAAGATGGGCAACTGTTTATCAATTTTTTTCAATCTCATTAAATCTTTCTCAATCTTTTACAAAAATCTGATAAAATGTCACTATTATTCTTTTTTAGTACTTAAATTACTATCGCCGATTTGGTAATTTATGTATCGTTTCTTCATCCACCGATAGGCAAAACAATCGATAAACGGGCCTGTGAGACGATTCCACAAATGGTATTTCGATTTTCCCGCAATTCGCGGATAATGCCGCACGGGGATTTGCTGTACTTTTCCGTTTTGCAACAAAATGAGTGCGGGAAGAAACCGGTGCATTCCCTTGAACATAGGGATACGTTTGGCATAATCGGTACGCATGACTTTCAGCGGGCATCCGGTATCAGAAACGCCGTCGCCTGTCATCATACGGCGGTAGCCGTTCGCTATTTTTGATTGCAGGTTTTTGAAAAACGAATCCTTTCGATTGGCGCGGATTCCGGTAACGAATTCATAATGGGCTAAATCGGGAAGTAACAGGTTAAAATCGTCGGCATCGGTTTGCATGTCGGCATCCATGTATCCCACGAATTCCGAAAAGCAGTAATCGAAACCGGCTTTTAGCGCTGCACTGAGGCCTCCATTTTTTTTCAAGTCGAGAAAGAAAAAGTCAGGATTTCTATCGCATATTGCATGGATTCGGGTTCCGCTATCGTCGGTGGAACCATCGTTTACGAACAAAACACACGTTTTGTAAAGCGATTGCAACAGGAACTTACCAAGTTTTTCTTCTAACCGCGCAATGTTATCTTCCTCATTATAAACAGGTACAATAATAGTAAAAGTGTACTGTTCTGTATGGTTTTTCTTTGTTTGCATAAATTACAATCAACACAAAATAGTGGTTGACTTTACAATAAATAAATCTGCAAATGTAATGATTTTTATGCTTATTGCAGTTTGTTTGGTATAGTAAAATTCATGCGAATGAGAAACGAACATGGTTTACTGTAAACAACAAACAAATCTTCATTCGAATTAGCGCCACTAAACTCAAATAGTACCGTCACTACGGGCGGAGTTCGGCAGGTATTTTTTACAGCAGGCGAATAAATCGCATACGGTTATGGAAATATCACCCATTCGGGCGAAAATTAGTGATTTCTTTTCAAGTAAAAGTATTACTTTCGAAAAACGAATCTTGATGCGTTTTTTTTGAATTTTTTTAGATTTTGTATCAATAAAAAACTTCCGCTCTTTTCGAGAACGGAAGTTTTACAACTAAATTCCTTAAGTTCTATTGAACCGGTTCAAGGTACTGCGAGTAGCAATAGCCTTCTTCGCCGTCGTTATCGCGTACTAACCACCACTGGTCGTTAGCTTTACTGATGAGCGTGATAATGTCGCCATGAGCTGCTTTTCCAACAATCGGCTGGTCTGTTCCCGGACCTTTGCGGATGTTGAGGTTACTTTCGCGGGTAATCACTTTCACTTTTCCGCCTTCGATAGCTTTAACATTCACGTTGAGTACCAAATCGTTGCTTTTGAAATTGGGGTCGATTCTGTCGTAGATTTCCCACATTTTATCTTTCAAAGCGCCTGATGGAACTTCGCCGTTTACTCTTAATACGTTGCCTTCATCGCTTACGGTTACGCCATATTGCTTTGCAAGGTCAACCAATTCTTTGTATTTATCGACTAATGCCATGTTCCCGATTATTTTACAGTAATGTTGTTAACAACTTGTTGCGGATTCAATGCGTTAACTTTTTCCATTAACGTTTGCAAATCTCTTTTTTTGATTTCTCCGGTTAATGTAACAACGCCCTCTTTTACTTCGGCAACAACGGTTGCATGATCTTTCAATGCATCAACTAAAGCAGCGTTAAGCGCTGCATCAATTTCAGTAAAGTCGGGAGCAGGGGGAACAACTTCGAGGTTGTTTACCACAGATTTCACATTTTTAACGGCTGCTACAGTGGTTTCGGCAAGCGCTTTTGTTTCATCATCTTGTACGGTTCCGGTCAGTGTAGCTACCTGATCCAATACGGCAACTGATACGTCAGCTAAATCAGGATTAGCTGCTAATGCGGTTTGAACAGCTGTTTGTACATCAGCGTCTTTTACTTTTTTGCAGGAAGTTGTTGCAACTCCTAGCGCAAGTATCAATGCTAACATTGATACCAAACGAAATGCTTTCATAATTTTTTGTTTTTTAATTAGTTAAACTTTTTGATAGTTTTATATTTAAACATACATATGATAAACGTATTTGTTATCGAAAAGTTTTAGAAAAAGGTATTTTTTTTCAGACGTCAGATAACAGGTGTTCGATGTCTGTTGTCTATTGTTTGTCAAAAAATCTTCGTGTATTTGTGACAATACGGTTTTGTGCCCTTATAAGCATAATACTGTTGATGATAATTCTCTGCTTTCCAGAATGTTGAAACAGGTTTAAGCATAGTGGCTACTTTGTATCCCTTGGCTGTTAATATACCAATGTATTTCTCCGCAATTTCTTTTTCTTGAGGAGTTGAATAGAAAATACAGGACAGATACTGCGGCCCGATATCGGGGCCTTGTCCGTTGGTTTGCGTGAAATCGTGCGTTTCGAAGAAAAGTTTCACCATTTCTTCGTATGTGGTTTCTGCCGGATTGAAAACGACTTCGGTGGTTTCAAGATGTCCGGTGTTTTTCTGACAAACCTGCTCGTACGTAGGATTATTTACATGTCCGCCCATGAAACCGACGGCTGTTTCCTTTACGCCTTTGGCTTTCATAAAAAAATATTCAGTTCCCCAGAAACAACCCGATGCAAAATAAGATTTACGCAACTGCAGATTATCGGCAGGAATAAATTTCATTGAAATGGAATTCACACAGTGACGAGTTTGTTTGGCCGTGAAACCCTCACCCAGAAAAACGTGTCCCAAATGCGCTTCGCAGTTGTTGCAGAGAATTTCGGTACGACGGCCGTCGGCATCGCGAACCCGTTTAACCGCGCCTTCAATTTCATCGTCGAACGACGGCCATCCGCAGTGCGATTCAAATTTATCTGCCGATCGATAGAGCGGTGCGTCGCATCGTTTGCACACGTATGTTCCTTCCGATTTGTTGTTCAGCAATTCACCCGTATAAGGGCGTTCGGTTCCTTTATGTAAAATTACAAACTCTTCTTCAGGAGTTAATTGATTGTATCCCATAATCATATATTGTTTTAAATTGATATTTTCTTTACTTTTCTGTGCACATGCCGTGAAAGTTGTGCTCGCGAGAAAAAGTAAAAAAATTATTCGTAGATATCTCATTTTCTGTGATTTTTAAACTAAAATAGTCTTGTTACTAAACGTAATTTGCAAACCCATACCATTTACGGTGCTTTAAATAATCGAAATTATCATCGTTTTCGAATGCTTCGCGCTCAAATCCGATATTTCTGTACGCCATAAACCTGTTTTTGTAAATAATCCATTTGATTATCCATTCCGTAACGTACCAAACGTAAAACCCAATAAACATTAACTCCAGCATCTGGCGGGTGTGAATCAACTCATGGTTGATAATCTGCCGGCTCAACTCTCCCTGTTCTTTCCTGGCAAAAACAACACCAAAAAGATTGATGGCGCGAAAGCCTTTAACCGGTAAATATTTCGAGTAAATAATCTTCAAGTTTCCAATGCTTTTACATTCAAAGTTAGAAACAATCTGTAAATTTTGTACCTTTGTGTTCTTAAAAATAAATAAAACAGAAATGGATAAGAATTTTTCTTCAGATTTACCTTATAAAGTAGCCGATATTTCACTGGCTGATTTCGGACGAAAAGAAATTGAAATAGCCGAGCACGAAATGCCGGGTTTGATGTCGATTCGCAAAAAATATGCATTGGAAAAACCGCTGAAAGGTGCACGGATAACGGGTTCACTTCACATGACCATACAAACGGCTGTACTTATTGAAACTTTGGCCGAATTGGGCGCCGATGTGCGCTGGGCGAGTTGCAATATTTTCTCCACGCAAGACCATGCCGCAGCCGCGATAGCTGCCACAGGGATTCCTGTTTATGCATGGAAAGGCGAAACGCTTGAAGAATATTGGTGGTGCACTGAAATGGCGTTACGTTTTCTCGACGGGAAAGGCCCCAATTTAATTGTTGATGACGGTGGCGATGCCTCGTTACTGGTTCATTTAGGTTATCGTGCCGAAGATGATGCGAAAACCATTGACAGGAAAGGCGCCAACCGTGAAGAGCAGGTGGTTCTCGATACGTTAAACCGTATTCTGAAAGAAGATAATCAGCGCTGGCACCGCACGGTTGCCGAATTAAAAGGAATTTCGGAAGAAACCACCACAGGTGTTCATCGGTTGTATCAAATGATGGAGCGTGGTGAATTACTGGTTCCGGCTATTAATGTGAATGATTCGGTTACCAAATCGAAATTCGATAACTTGTATGGTTGCCGCGAATCGCTTGCCGATGGTATCAAGCGTGCTACTGACGTGATGATCGCCGGAAAAGTAGTCGTGGTACTCGGTTACGGTGATGTGGGAAAAGGTTGTGCCAAATCTATGCGCTCCTACGGAGCAAGGGTTATCGTTACTGAAATTGACCCCATTTGCGCTCTGCAGGCAGCAATGGAAGGATTTCAGGTTACCACTATGGAAGAAGCCGTGAAAGTAGGCAATATATTTGTTACTACAACCGGAAATAAGGATGTGGTTACTATTGAGCATATGCGTAATATGAAAGACCAGGCAATTGTTTGCAATATCGGACACTTCGACAACGAAATTCAGGTTGACAAATTAGTAAGTTTCCCCGAAATTGTTCACACTAATATTAAACCCCAAGTGGATAAATATACTTTTCCGAAAGGAAATTCGATTTTTCTGCTGGCCGAAGGCCGTCTCGTGAACTTGGGTTGTGCTACGGGGCATCCGTCGTTTGTGATGAGTAATTCGTTTGCCAACCAAACTTTGGCGCAAATGGATTTGTGGAAAAATAACTATGAA